>JBDHUM010000013.1:0-27096 GCA_039809125.1 Saccharimonadaceae bacterium (SeqCode)
GCCTAGATTAAGCTCACCTCATACTTTAGTAGGCATGAAAAAAGACCCATCTTTATCCAATGCGTCCCTTTTGGTGATCTCACCGGGAATCGAACCCGGATTGTCAGGATGAGAACCTGATGTCCTAACCGTTAGACGATGAGACCATATTAGGTTTTGTGCAATCCTACTCTATCAATCAAGGAGTAGAGTTGTCAATTAGATGGATGGTTTCAACAAGTTTGCTTGGTGTGATTTCAGATTTAATCATATAGGCATCGACGTTCTGTTCCATAGCTTTTCGCGACTCATCATCTTGTTCAAAATTAGTCATAACGATAACGCGAGGCCGATGAGCTGGATCTAAATGTTGAAGATGCTGTAAGATCTCCTGTCCTTTCAGATTTGGTAGCATGATATCAAGCAAAAGTAGATCATAGGGTTTTTCTAATGCTATCTTAAGGCCGTATTCGCCGTCAACCGTCCAGTCAACTGTGTAACCAGCCCGTCTCAAACTACGCACATACATTTCACCGATGAAACGGTCATCTTCAATACATAAAATCGTTTGTATTACCAATGTCAACTCCTAATTTTTGCATGATTTTCAATCCAACTAGACTGTCCGGTGCGAATAATCATTTCATTAGTATTGTCTGTTTTTTTCAGTGTTTCGGCTATGGTTGCGTAAATTGGCAACATGAAGCTTATCGTAGTACCCTGACCCTCTTTACTGCGAACTTCTATTGAACCACCGAGCGACTCTACGATAGCTTTAGTAATGTAGAGGCCGATTCCAGAGCCAGAGACATTTTCGCGCGAGCGATGCGAGCGGTAAAACTTATGAAACAGATTTTGCATAACGTTTGGAGGTATACCGATACCCTGATCTATTACATCAACTTGTACCATCGTATCACCAGCGGTCGCGTTGACGGTCACTACACCATTTTCTGGTGAATATTTGATAGCGTTGTCTATAAGATTTACAAAGACTTCGGTCAATGTTGATGTATCAGCAGCAATCGTGGGTAGATCATGTGAAATGAATACCTGTAGTGAACGGCCTTGAGTTTCGGCGAGTAGTTGCATATCACTGGCAATCAGGTCGTAAATATCGCTGAGATGCTGTTCGCTAACATACATTTTCATGTGTCGTTGATCATAGCGTGATGCGTTCAAAATATTACTAATATACCCACTGAGTCGGTTTGATGACACGATGAGTCGGTGAAGCAATTCATTGTACTCACTTGTCAGTGATGATCCCAGTTCGTCGAGTAGCACATCAAGGTAGCCACGGATCACCGTGACTGGTCCGCGAAGCTCATGAGCCGCAAATGCAATAAAATCAAGCTGATCATCTTCGGGTTGGTAGATGTCTGTTTTGTCTAAGAGTACTACAGTACAGGGGGCGGCGTTATTTTTTTCATAGGATGCAGTTATATCAAAGATACGTCTATCATCTGCACCTAATGGTCGATTGGCAATGCGATGCCAGTTTTTTTCTCCGCGGACATTTCGTGCAGAAACTTTATGAAGCCAGCTAGCTAGAGAATCAGAAGGACTAAATAAAAGCTCAAGAGTTGTTTCATCATTTTTTTCGTGGTTGACGATTGTAGGAGCGTGTGCCGTCGCTGACAAAACGGCTCCTTTTTCATCAAGCACTACGACACTAGCGCTGCTATGCTCGAGGCCAGACTCAAAAAGAGCTGGTGCCGCGGTGCTCTGTGAAGAGGTCTCGTTATTATCAGTAGCTGCCTGCCGATAGATCTGCTCAAGGAGCGGCTTGAGACCGCTTCTAGTTTGACGTCCTTCAGACGGGTTTGGTGGTTTGACGGTAGTTGGCTCACCCGATACATGGGTGAGTGCGCGTGAAAGATCGCGAAGTGGTACAAGTAATACTTCAAAAACAAACAACCAATTACCACCGAGCATTGCTAGGGCAACCACCGTTATCACGATCCAAAACGATGGCGATAACGGATCCATTCCAGTAATGATCAATGTCAGACCAATCACTGCAGTGATAAGCAGTTCAAAAAGGATGAGGGCAGCAGCAACACGCTTATGATGTTTTGGCCAATAGTCTCGCACCATTGCGGCCGGCTTATTTACCACGAAACACTTCCAGTGCTATTTACTGGTACCGCCGCAATCCAGGTTTGACCAGGGTTGAGTTTGATGGAATTGCCGGTAGCGTCAACAAGCTGCAACGGCGATATGCGCCCCTCTTTTTTCCACGTACCTTCGGTGATTGTTCCGTTTTGAAACACGCGCGCAACGCCACTACCGTTAGTTTCAATCTGTTCACGCCAACCATCTTCCATGACGTGTGTCATGGTCACGTCGAGCGCTACAACTACGTTTGGCGAAAGTTGACCCTTTTCACGATCAATGTGCGCTTCGCCTCCAACTGAACGGAGGTAGCTGTTTGTAGTGGGGTCGTACTGATACGAGGTATTGAAAAGCGCACTCGAAAAATTGATTGTGATGGCGGTTGCATTGGCCGTTTTGGCAGGCTTGCCATCCCCACGTTCAAAGCCTGTAAACGATGAATTGGTATAGCCCTTTGTTTGATTGAGCGCATCGAGCCGGTCAAAATTTGTGTAAACATTGTGGGGAGCGTAACGGTCGTTTGCTCGCCAGTAGGTATCGGCGTTAAAAAACTGATCTATATCTCTATAGCTACCGTTTCGCACTTCATCTAGGGCGGCTTTACTACCTCCAATGTGGGCGATTGAGCTATTATACGGTGCTGCCCAATCAAGGTAATACATTCTCAGACTTCGTACGGGCCCGATTAGACTGGGCCGGGCTTCTTGGTACAAGGCTAAAAAGCGCGTAATTCCACCTTCGGCAATTGCTTCATACACTACTCCAGCATCTTTGAGGCCGGACTGCGGCCGCGCATCAGGACTGTTTTCGAGCATGATGGCAGTAACAGCCCGTTTTGTAGTGGCTTCATCGGCAACTTCAACACCAGTCAGCGGAGAGTAGTATTTTTTGACTGGTTTTTTCTTTACCGTAATTGGTGGGATTGATATTTTTTCTGGAGCGGTGGCTGCATAAATACCGTATGCAGCACCAGAAGCAATTAATACCAGCAAAACTCCCCCTATAATGAGACTTTTGGTTCGGTGAGTTTTTATCCACGAGGCAATTTTTTGTATTTTTTGTTTCATGGTTATGGTTATTATACCACAGTTTACGAAAAACGAAGACGTCAGCTTGGTGTAGTGCGCTCGATAACTGTCTCAGGGTTTTGTCTAAAAGTATTGATTTATCTAGCTTTTATAGTACTAACATTCATCGCTAACTATCGCGGACTACCCTCTATGGGATCATGATGCTCTGTCAAGGCGTTCCAGTGTCTTTTCGCGTCCGAGTAGCGCTAATGTGTCGTTTAGCTGCGGACTGAAGGGTGCCCAGGTAGTGACAATACGAATGAGACTAAACAGCACCCCAGGTTTTTGACCGGTAATTTCAAGCAGTTGGTTCAGACAGCTTTGGATTGACTTAGCATTCCAGTCATCGAGCTTTCCAAATTCATTTTTGACTAATTTTAGTAGACCATGTACTTCAGTTTCTGATAATTTTTTGAGCTGTTTATTATCACTAATTAACTTGTCATCTCGCTGAGGTTCTTCGAAAAAATAACTCGTAAGATGAGGCAGGTCTTTTAATGTTTTTAAACGATCTTGAGCAATTGCTAAAACTTCTTTTTTGTAACTTTCTGATAATTTTTTGGCGCTTTCAGGCCAAAAAAAATCTACTCGACCATATAATTCATCGAGCGATAGCTCACGAATAAAGTGTCCGTTCATCCACAATAGACGCTTTTCATCAAACCGAGCACCACTACGCTGAATCCTGTCGAGGCTGAATTTTTTGACAAGTTCGGATTTGGTATAAATCTCTTGTTCTGTGCCATCATTCCAGCCTAGTGTCGCGATGAATGCCATCATCGCCTCAGGTAGGTATCCGTCGCGAATATAATCTAGGACATCTTTGGCGCCGTCGCGTTTACCGAGTTTCTTATTACCCTGCTCATTCATGATGTGGGGCGCGTGGGCAAAGACTGGTTTTGTCAGATCTAGCGCCTCATATAGATTGAGGTAGTTTGGCATACTTGATATAAATTCTTGGCCTCGAATGACATGTGTTATTTGCATGGTCGCGTCATCGACGATGTGGGCAAAATTGTAGGTAGGATAGCCGTCTGACTTAATTAAGATAAAATCATCAACCACGTCGGCACTGGTCGAGATATCCCCCATGACAGCATCATTGTAGTTGTAGGCTTTTGGCTCTGACTTAAATCGTAGCGGTGTTGTACCGTTCCATGCAGGCGGATTTTTTGGCCGATGGTCGCGGTAGCGAAATGCTCGCTTCTCTCTCGTAGCTTGGTCGCGGAATTCTTGTAACTGATCTGGTGTGTAGGGATCGGCATAGGCGCGTTCGCTATCGATTAGTTTTTGTGCCCACTCCTTATAAATGTCCAGTCGCTCAGATTGCACGTATGGGCCAAATACACCTGGCCTGTCTGGTCCTTCATCATAGTCTATCCCAATTGCTTTGAGGCTCGAAATGAGATGCTCACGACTACCAGGAACTTCACGTTTTTGATCAGTATCCTCAATTCTGAGCACAAAAGTTCCGTTTGCTTGTTTAGCGACTAAATAAGCAAACAAAGCTGCCCGGATACCGCCAACGTGTAAAAAACCAGTTGGACTTGGTGCAAATCGAGTACGAACTGTCATGGAGTTATTTTATCAGATGAGTTGAAGCTTAGCGAACACCAAGCGTCACATGCGGTAGGGTTTTAAGAATGAGTTTGCAGTAGAAGCTCAAAATATGGTGCACTATTTGCCATACCATATGTAGTCATATCAACATGAGCAAGCAGCTCTTTGCCTTTTTCACGATGTAGTACAAGACCGGCAATCACTTTATTCGGGTACTTATCTTTCAGGCGAAACATTGCGAGGTCATTCATGGTATCGCCCCACAGTTGCACTATATTTGCCGATGTAAACTGCTGGGTTTGTTCAATAGCTAGGTCTTTTTCAATGCCGTTTGGTGCGATGTCGGTGTTGCCGTTTCCAAGGTGGACGACGTGCCAATCGGGATGGTATTGCCAGACAAACTGCTCGATAGCTCGCTCAACCTCGCCCAGCAGTATAGGGTCGTTCAGTTTTAGGCTATCGCGTTGCGGACCGACGATCTCTAGATAGTTAGAGGGCGGTTCAACGCCGTAAATGTCAATACTGACAATACTTTTGTGTTCACCCCTTCCGCTCCAGCCAAACCAAACGCGCTGCTGGTTGTTGTCATCGTTAAATTGTTTTTGTAAACTTGGCATGTGCTCTATGAATGTTTGTTTTAGTTCAGTAATAGCTACCTCATCTGCCTCCGAAGACAGCACAAATATCTTTTTAAATGATTCGTTGCTTTTACTAACCATATAAGCACCTTTTTCGCACAAAAAATGTAGTGGCACATCGAAAGGTATGCTGTTGATTAATCGCGATACTTCAGCTAAGGGTTTACCCGTAACGACAGTAAAAAAAACGCCTTTGCTCGAAAGTTCGGTAATAGCGCGGTAATAAGTCTCAGAGAGATCTGTCGTTCCCTCTTGAACTATGGTTCCATCGGCATCAGTGAAAACGGCAGTTGTGCCTGTAAATAATTCACTGAGTTCACTATCGCTATGCGACAGAGAGTTAATTAATTGATTGGATTGCTCATCAATATTACAGGTTACAGCATCGCTAAGGTTTACTGAAACAATTTTAACCATAGCTTTACTATAGTTGATCGGCTGGGGGCTGTCTACATACTTAGCGCAATGCGTTGAATCTGGTCATTAGTCAGCGTTGCGTCGCCTTCGATGGTATAGAAAATGCCCTTGTTCACCCAGGCGGCATTGCCGTCATATGAGTAAATTGTTAGACCGCTATCACGTGTAATGGTATAGTTGTCGCCGGTGCGTGGCTTGATATAATTTTCGTAGACTGCCGAAGAGTCCCAGCCGGATTTTACTTGCTCCACGGTGTAAGTCTGCGTCGAGCCGTTGGCGGCAAATTTTATACGAACTTCACCACTATCGTAGGCAACAGGGCCCGCCAAACTGTATCCAGTTGGATGGTAGGTTGGATAGCTAGCATCAATACCGGCTCGTACAGCAGCGACACGGGTTGAGAGGTTTGGCATGTTGATGTAGGTGAAGTAACCGCCGAGTAATAGCATAATCACCGACGCCATGGCTAGCTGCAGTGCATGGGCTCGCTTTCGGGTACGAACTGATTTTGGCACTTTGGCGCGATTTCGCTGGTGTTCGCTTGGTGCTTTGTCGAGCGCAGCTGAAATTGCCTCAGCCTTAATAATATGCGAGGGTTTTGGCATGGTCGATATAGCACGAACAGCACGCGACGCTTCGACTTGCTGGACCATTGGGTGCACTATTGGCCCGACATCAATTACTTTTGGCTTGTTTTGCTCTGAATGCCAATCTTTTGCAAAGTGTTTTATAACATGGGGTGTAGTACCTGTTTTGACAGTAATCACATGAGCCTCTGAAACTTGATCATGCATTTTTGACTGTGAGGTAGTACTTTTCGTTTTTGGCATGATAACAGTGTTTCTAGCTGTGGACTCGTTCTCACTAGAATTATCGACAGGATGTTTAATGTAGCGGCGATTCAATGTTGTTGATCGTTGCAGTTTTGAGTGGACATTTGCAGCGTGGTGGGCCGGGTGATGAACATGTCCGGACGACGCTTTCTTTACAGGCAAACCAGTGTGCTTATCGTACTGATTTCCATTGACTGTTATGACGCGGTCGCTCATACTTCCCTTCATTCCGAGTTATTACCATAATCATAATACACTTGCCTTTGCCACGCAAGTAGCTTTTTTAGCGTATCAGGCTGTATACTACAGATAGTATGTACAAGGCACGTAATAAACGCACTCAACGTATTCGTCTATTTCTCACTTATACAATTGTACCAGTGTTGGTAGTGGCAATCGTCGGACTCCTCGTGATGTATATGCTTGGTTATCGCTTTAGTTCTTCAACACAGCAAGTGACCCAAGGAGGGCTGATTCAGTTCGGTTCTTATCCGACCGGTGCCTCAGTACAGATCAATGATCGAAAGCTGACCTGGAAAACTAATACTCGACTAAACAGCGATGCTGGTATGTTTTTGGTTACAATGCAAAAAGATGGTTATCGATCATGGCAAAAAACTGTATTTTTGGAGCCTGGAAGAATTTTGTGGCTAGATTATGCTCGTCTCGTACCAACTAGTCTTTCGGTTGAAGATATTAGCCAACTAGAAGGCGCTAGCAAGAGCGCAGCTGCTATTCGCAAGGATACGGTAGTTGTCATAGAAAAATCCGACGCACCGCAGTTAACCCGTTTCACTAACCTATCTGCTACTCCGAAGCGTACTACTGTGCGAGTGCCATCTTCAGTCTATACGGCCGCCTCTGCCGATCAAACACACCTTTTCGAGCTAGTTGAAATGGCACCTGATGCAAAACGAGTACTACTTAGACACAAGGTCGGCGACATGACTGAATGGCTGCTTGTTGATCTGGGATCACCGGAGCGTTCAGCAAATGTTTCTAAAGGATTAACGGCTGTTAATCGTGTATTTTTCGATACTGAGCATCCAGACCGTTTATATTTCGTTGCAAATGGAAACCTGGTACGTCAAACCGGAACTGATGTAGCCAGTCGTGTACGGCTTGTAAGTGGCATTACCGCAGTTAGTTCCAATCCTAATGGAGTGGTTAGTTTTATTCGTACAAATGACGACGGTCAAACTCAGGCGGGATATGTAATGCCTGCCGCTTCATCGGCCAAACTTTTTACTAATTCTTTCGTACCAGGTTCTAAACCCTTACATGTTGTTGTGGGAATTTTTGCACATCGTGCCTACGCTGCGATAGTACAGGGTAAACTCGTCACGATCTCGCAGTTTAACCCAAACACAGGAGCTGTCGTACACGATAGTGAGACATATAGCGAAATACCACCAATTGAAGTACCTGATGGTGTTGAACGAATTGAGTTTTCACCAGATACGCGCTTCATCGCCATGTATGCGCAAGGCGTTATGAAAACCTATGATCTCGAGATAAAAAAATTGACAGCGACTCATTTATCAAAGACGGCCAACGGATCTGTCGGTTCTGGTTGGTTGGACAATCATACAATCTGGACCGATGCCAGCGGCAAACTTACTACCTATGAGTTTGATGGTCAAAATTCGCACGAAATGGCCACGGTAGCTACTGGGCAGGCAGTAGTACTCTCTGAAAATAACAAGTATCTTTACTTTATTCGGCGAGATGGCGATAAACTCGTTTTGGTACGAGTAAAAATGACCACTGACTAATTCTAGTTTCCGGTAATTCGGTCGAGGAATGTTGACGACTGGCCCGGAATTGCCGTATTAGTATTACCACTCGACGACGGGGCCGACTGTGCTTTAGCCGGATCAGGATTGATCTGCTCAGCAGTTACCAGTAGTCGTTTGGCGGCTGTACCGAGAGGGACACAGGTGATAAGAGTAAGCATTGGTTTGTCTGTGTCGTACTGGAGGGCTTTGACATCGGTTGGTAAGACAATGTTTTTCTTTACTACTTTATACGTGTAGCGCACTCCCTTATAATTGACGTAGATTGTATCGTCAACATTGAGCTGCTCAAGGCGAGCAAAAATAAACTTATAATCGCCAGTTTCAAACCACTCTGAGCTTGAGTGACCAGAGAGAACGGTGTTGCCAATTTGTCCAGGGTGGGAATTTGCCTTAGGAATTCCAAACCATGCAACACCTTTTGACATTGCGGCCATCTGTAGGTCGTATGTTTCTTTGTTGGTTTTGCCCATCGTATTTTCATAAATTGCCGGCACATCGAGGCTCAGTTTAGGAATAATGAGGCGAGGTTCATCACTGACGGCAACGGTCGTGGTTGGATCAACGATAATGTTGTCTGGCACGGTAGTGGTCGGGCTGGTGTAAGCTTCAATATAGGCAAATAATACTCGGTTGTACTGTAAAAACATGAAGGTGATCATCACCAAACAGGCGGCGGCTATTGGATAAAAGTGTCGACTTTTTCTGACTGCTTTGGCTCGCTGGGTTACCTTACTGCGAATTTGAGAGCGCAGCGTGTTGACTGCTTCTTCCGGAGTAACTTGGTTGTTTTTTTCTAGCAGTTCTTTATTTTTCGCTTCAACTTCTTCACTTTTGGCATTAGCGGCTGCTAGTGCGGCTTGGGTTTGCTGAATATGGCCAGCATAGTAGCGATGAAAGTACTGTTGGTAATAGTTTTGCCATGCGCTGTGATACTGCTGCCATTGTTCACTGACGGCCGTTTCGCCTGCTTGATTATGTTCCCTGGCGTAGGGGTTATTTTCGTTTTCTAGCTGAATCTGAGTTTGTTCGGCCCGGTCGTTGTTTGGTGGTGTGGTATCGCCGGCAACGCTATTAATACTAGTTGCATCGTTGGTAGCTGGAGTGGCAACATTTGAGTCTTGGACCGGCATTGTCGCATTTGGGTCATCTTGGTAAATCTGATCAATTTGTTGGCGAGTTAAATCCGCGACTGCTTCTTGCTGTCGATTTTGGTCTGCCATATCAACAGCGCCGTTCGACATTGTGGGTCGCTGCGGAATAAAAAACGAAGACGGTTTTAATTTAGGATCATCGGGGCGCATACTAGATTCCTACTACTGTTTAGTATACAATAGATTGCGAGTAAAAGATATGCTTACTCTAGATTATAGAATAAGCAATTCGTGCCGCGGTGGTGGAATTGGTAGACACGCCAGACTCAAAATCTTGTGTCCTTTACGGACGTACCGGTTCAAGTCCGGTCCGCGGTACCAAACAATTTTCAATAGATAGGTTGTCTAAGACGTCTTTAGTTGGCTCTTACTCTAACGTTAGCTAAAAATTGCTTAAGTATTTTGATCGTCTCACTTCTTCAGGTGACATGGCTCGTGCTTTTTGATATCCTTTCTGTAACATAACTCGGGATATAGATGTCGCAGGCATTTTACTAAGTTTTTTTTGTAAGCTTTCCTAGTGAGCCTTCTGGTGCATGGAATTTCTCAGCGAATGCTCGCACGAGCAAAGGATCAACGAGTCCGGAAAGTCTGATAATATGGGGTTCTGGTGGCAGCTCAAACTCAAGGTTGCTGATTTCTTCAATATCTACGCGTACTTTGCCCGAAGTGGGGTGTGCGTGTGCTTTAGCGACTTCTGCCAGCGTTCGCTACCAGTAGCTCTGGAAACTCGGATATACTTCCTGGATAAAATAGAGTCGTCTCATTAGTATGTTCGAGACCAAGCACAGTCTTCTCGCGCAATAATTTTACGTACGCGACCAGCTGTGCGCCTTCGCACAGGATCACGCCTGCTCCACCTTGTTCTGTGATATTTGTTGAAAATCTCGCTTCTGCAGCGGGGCAAACATGATTGCGACCTTCAGCTACTGAGAACTTTTTACCCGCTACTTCCATGTGCTGCAATACTGCTAGGACTTCTCGCCCAAAATCTGTACGCAAAGCCTTAGGCATAAGATGGCACTCTGTGGCATAACGTGAAGCAGACACTGCTCCTTCGATGATCCCAGGGTGACCCCCTTCCGTGAGTGGTGCTATAGCATCTTCCGCTACACCTAAAGTTACGAGGTCGGAGTGCATTCGAGCGTAGTATGTGCTGCGCTCTAGAGGAGTGAGAGGCATATCTAGCTATAATAACACTAAAGAGCTTATATGTCAATATTAGGCTAAAGACATGATAGTCTGGTAATTTATGCTAAGATGAATACCAGAATGGCTAAATACATAGTAAACATATCAAAAAATGGAGAAGATTATGACAGAGCAAATTAGTCTTGGAAGTGATCGGCATGAGATGACAGATGAAGAGAAAACTCTTTGGAATAGTCTAAAGCCAGGCAGTATTATTGTTGTTAAAAATGAAGATGTTAAGAGTACTCAACGAGTAACAGAATTCGATGATGACGGCGAGGAATACACTTATGATGAGGTGCTAGCACGGGAAAAGCGCGATACGCTTCGACTAATAATGGATTGGCCTACCGGTGAAGAAAATGTTAGCGTCACCGCAGTACGGGTTGTTAAGAATGACGATGGCTCATACGAGATTCAGGCTGGAGAAAGTTACTCTACTTTGAGTTCAGCTGATACGGAGATCGCGCCCGTCACGGAGCCAGATGCAGACGGGGTAACTCTTCGGATATCACATGAAGAGTATATGAAAATGGTAGAAGTGAGTGTCAGGAATGCTTTTAAAATTGATCAAAACCAAATTCCACAAAATATACAAGACTCGATCGATCGTGAAATCGATGGGCTCACGGCTTTGTATGATGGTTCTCACGACTCCGATGAGTGAACAAGCAATTTGTTCTACATGTCAGCAACGGCTGCAATACTCGCTTCCAGTGGTTTTGATTCATTCCAAAGCCAGTAGCTAGCCATTTTTGTCGCGGTTTCACCTCGCCAGATACGCATGGGGCTGTCGAAATCTTGACTCACTACCCTGCCCTGGTTGGCAATAATGATTTGGTTGCTGTGAAGGGTTGCGATCGTCAGCGGATAAGTTATCGTAAATTTATGGAGCGCCTCGACGAGCTGTAATAGCTGCATGCTGAATGCAAGCATTTTCGGGTAGTATACGGCTTGAAAGAGTTTTTGAGTTTGGGCGAAGCTTGCAACTATCAGCGTATTGGAGCGTTCAACGAGCAGCGACGGGTTATTTTTGATGAGATCGATTGCATCGCGGGTGATTGTTAGCTGCCCTTGGTAGGCACTGATAAACTGCTCATAAACAATGGCTGTTTCGCTATTGCGGCCAGCATCGCCAATTAGCAAAACACCGTTTGCCCAGGCACCAAGCGCATGCATATCTGGCAGCGCAGCCTGCGCAAGGCTACCGTTTGGTGTACTGGTGCTAAATAACGTATCAAGAATAGTTGTCGGAATTGTTCGTTTTAGACTGTCAGGTAGTAAAATGCGAACCTGCCCAACTCCAGCTTTGGTGGCTGTTTCGTAGCTAGCCGCTACACCGGCAAAACCGAGCTTATTGCCCCCAATAATTCCTAAATTACCAGCTTGATCACGCCGTTCTGGTTTACTCCACTCAATCTCTGGAAACAGAGGTTTAGTAGATGTCTGTTTTTGCCAATACGGTGTTTCCATGACGTGCTTCCAAGGTGTAGGCAATATTTTTGCGCTCAATAACAATGTGCCAGTTATTTTTTGATGCAACTTTAAATAGATCGTCTGATGGATTAAATGCTATCGGATGATCAACCATTTCAAGCATTTTGATATCACCACCGCTATCTCCGATCGCGACACTTTCTTTTATTGTCACGTTGGGATTACTTTCTAGGACCGACCGGATAAGCTGGTCTTTTATGCCATAAATTGCTCGTTGCATGCTGCCGGTGTATGTATTGTTGCTACGCTCATAGACAGCACCGATACATTCATCGAAATTGTATTTTTTTGCAAACTGCTCGGCGATTTCTTGCTGAGAAGCACTGATCGCTAGGGTGTAGTAGCCTTGTTTCTGGAGAGACTGCAGTAGGCGCAATGTGTATCCGTACACCTTGTGTCCTGATCTTTCGACCACCATTTGTGCGGTTTCTTCCAAGATCGTAGGCGGAATTTTGGCGATGTGTTTTTCGATTGTTGCTACGACCAGCTGTTCGTAGTCATACCAAGAGACGTGCTTAGCTTGCCATGATAGTAGTGCGTCATCGAGTGCTTGACTTTCTCGCTCGCCGAAAAATCCCTGCTCTTTTAACTCAAATACTAGCTCATGATAAAGTTGCCAGCGAAATAACGTACCGTCAATGTCAAATACTGCTAACTTTTGCTTTGCCATAGGCCTTTCTCAATCTGCTTTAGTATAGCACGAGCATGGGGAACTCCGTCATCGCTGGTATTCGGATGGTCGATGATTGTTACGAGTCGTGCGGCCACGGCCACGAGATCATGATCACGATTGACAAGCCATTGGTGAGAGTCTGGCTGTGCCAGCGACCATAGAATGGATTGTTTATTTTCAGACAATCTCTTGAGCGCTTCATTACTTTCCACGGGGTAACGCCTGAGAAATCGTGATGTCCACTGCTTTATGGGAGCTGTCATAGTGATTGCAACGGTGCGCTTAAACGGTAGAGCGCGGTACTGATCGACTGAATTTGCCAGAGTGTCTAGTAAACAAAAATCACTAGCGTAGCTGTCGGTATAGGTGCCATATGTATAGCCTGTTGTTGGGAATATTGTTTCACTGACTAGCAGGCCTTTTTGACGAGCTCTGCTGATTTCATCCTCTGTAGCATAAAAGTAATGACCCGGCTCGTCATCTGGTCGCGGTGGCCGAGTAGTAACGGTACGGACGCGCGAAAATCGCTTGTCGCGTAGGATGACTTCATTCATAATGGTTGATTTTCCAATTGCGCTCGGGCCTACTAGCATGACGAGCGTTTTATTAGCAATCGAGCTCCTGTCGTTTACGCGTGCGTTTGTTTCAATTTCTTTCAAACAAATCCCCTTGACTCACAGCTCAATACTTACCGGACAGTGATCGCTACCCATTTGTCCTGGGTGAATCTGGGGATTTTTGACTTTTTCGGCAATGGCACCAGATGCTAGCCAATAGTCAATCCGCCAACCAACATTGTTTGCCCGAGCATTACCCCAGTGTGTCCACCAAGTGTAGGTACCTGTTCTCGCGGGGTTATCGCGGCGGAATACGTCGATAAATCCAGAGCGTAACAAATCATCAAAGCCCTCGCGTTCTTCTGCTGTAAAGCCAGCATTTTTCATATTCTCTTTTGGTCTGGCAAGATCAATTTCTTGGTGTGCAGCATTAAAGTCGCCGCACACAAGTACAGGCTTTGTCTTTTCAAGGTGCTGTAAATACAAAAGAAAGGCCGCGTCCCATCGCTTATGCCTCAGTTGTAAACGGCTAAGGTCGCGCTTCGAGTTTGGTGTGTAAACAGTAACGACCCAAAAGCCATTAAATTCTGCCGATATGACTCTGCCCTCCGTGTTTGGATCGCCATAACTATCGTCTGACAAGCCAAATCTATCCGTAATTTCACTTGGCAGGCCATCGATATAGCTGAGTGCCGGCTGCTTCGAAAAAATTGCCGTACCCGAATAACCCTTTTTGACAGCCGAGAAAAAATGTTCGCTATATTGTGGAAAATCAATTTCGAACTGATTACGTTCGGCCTTTGTCTCTTGCAAGCACAAAATATCAGGGTCGTGTTCTGCGATAAGACCTTGCAATGCTCCCTTAGCGAGTACTGCGCGAATGCCGTTAACATTCCATGAATAGAGCTTCATGCTTTTAGTATAGCAAAATTAAAGAGTAGCCCGCTTTTGATGGGCTACTCCTCGTGATTGTTTATATGAGGTAACTACTGACGATTTTTTGGAATAACGCCCCATAGCCGTGCAACTGTTGCCGGGTCAACGTTGTTTGAACGAGTAGTGCGTCCGTCGAAAGCTTCTAGGAAGGACTCACGGCACGTTAACTCTGGCTGGCTGGTCCATCTGTTGCGCCAATTACTGCTCGTGCAGTCCCAAGCAAACCCGTCGCCGATTTTACCGCGCTTACCTTCAACCAAGCGGTAGAATTGAATAACACTCCATTCGTTCTTGCCAGGGCTAAGTAACTTTTGCATTATGTCCACACCAGTGCTGCGACGATCGTTAACGACTTTCATGTCATAGCAATCAAGGTCTTTATTGTGGCATCTCCCACCGTTAATAGAGTTGGTGTTCATGATGTAAGGGTATTTAGTCGCTACCGTTTTTGTATTTTTACCGTTGCCGTATTTACGGCCAAAGGCAAAACCTTGAGTGACAATTCGCTGAGCTGCTGCATCTTGTTTGTTATTGGCGTAGTTGAAAGCACCCCAGGCAGAAGTATGGCCACGGTTAGCTAATATCGGTAAAGTATCAAGACTTTCATAGCGACGCTGTGAATCATATTTCATTAGGGTCATATTTTTATACTCCATGCCTTGAGAAATAAATTTCCAGCCATAATCATCACGTAAATCAGCAATTTGTGACCAGGATGCTGTGGTCATATAATTCCTAAAACAAGAGGTATAATCATAAGTCCGCGTAACAACGATACCCCCGACTCCAGCTAGTCCTCGATTTTGCAGATCTTTTGCATTTTGCTCTAAAGTACGAGTACCTAATGTATCGTCACAATTGGTGCCTGTGGTTGCTTGCCAAGCAGTTCGGGCCCATATTACTGTGGTGAAGCCTAGGTTTTGGTCTATAGCCTTGCCTTGCTGGGTGGTCAATGATTTTTCAGCTGAAACGCTTTGTGTGTCTGCGTTTAAACTGGTGATTCCTAGTATTGTTGCCACCGCAAATCCGCTTACTAACATGCGTGATACTATAGTTAATTTCATCGCTGCTCTCCCGTCTGGCTTTCCAAACAATTAATGATTGTGACAACATTTTATAATATTCTTCATTAAAGTGCAATCTTAGTGTAAACTGGTTAATTTTTCAAATAAAAGTGTGTTATAGTGGCTTAGAATGTCTGTCAACTCAAGAGCTAAATTGATCACCGTTCAGGGACAAGCCAGGGGTGGTAAAGGTACCATTGCCGCAGCCTTACTTCGTGAGCTTGAAATTAATCACTCTGTCTATGCAATCGACCAAGGTCAAAAGTTTCGAGTGCTAGCCAAGCTTGCGCTTGACGCCGGGATCGATCCAGAGGATTTGACTTCGCTTGAGAGTTTCATCGGTGCAGCAACAACTAAACGCGCCCTACTTGATACGCTGGCTGATCTGGCTACAAGAAGCAAAGACGAAATCGACAGACTACTCTACACTCCAGAAGTAAACAACGCTTCGGGTATGGCGGGTAAGCTGTCGTTGACACAAGATGTAGCAGTAGAAGTGTTGTTCGATGAAGTTCGTCGCCAGTCGCCTAAGTATGATGTTATTTTGATTGATGGGCGCGCTATGCAGTCTAAAGGCACGAAACTGATGGACGAAGGCGTTGTCGATTATGTCGTTGCGATCGATGTTAGTTGTAGTCCGATGACAGCGGCTAAGCGACTACTGGGCTTGAGTGTTTCGGCCGATGTAGATGAATATACCAGTCAGCAAAAATCTGATTTATTGCGGCTCGTCAATGATATCGATCGTCGTAACAGTTCCGATGCTCGTCGTGCTAGCTACCCTTCCCTACCAATTCGCGGTGCCTATGAGTTTGACGTATTGCACCAGTGGACTGATGCTAATTTAGAAAAAATCGCTCAGCGGGTTCGTACGGCTGGTGCTATTGCAGTTGATAATTCGTATACCCGCACAAAAGAACAACTCACCGAACCAGTAGTGCGGCTAGTCGGTTTGCTACTGCGTGAGAACTAGATGACATATCGACTCTCGCTGGTGTGCAAGACTGACCTGATACTTGAAAATTGATCTCAGGAGACTCCGTCATTTTTGATATACTTTATTGAGCCTATGAAAATATTAATCTCGAGCGAAAGTTACTGGCCAAACAAGGATGGCGGCGCAATATTTGAGCACCGATTGGTGCATGATTTGATTAAAGATGGACACGAAGTGGCCGTGTTAGTACCCGGGAGTAGATGGCGCAGCTACATCGAAGAAGACGGAAAAAGTTTGATTTACCGCGTGGCGTCAGTACCACTGCTGTTTAATCGAGACGGCTATCGAATTAGTTACTACGCTCGAGCGCAAGTACAACGGGCACTCGATGAATTTCGGCCAGATATTATTCACATCAACACCATGGCGCTCACTGGTATATCGCTAGCTCGTCACGCTAAAAAACGCACTATTCCAATGATCGCGACCAATCATTTGATGCCAGAAAATGTCTTGATGAGCCTGGGGCAGTTGCAGCACGTAAGGTTAGTGAAGAAGCTTTTCTGGAAGATAATCGTGCGTTTTCATGAGCAGTTTGCGCTGGTGACTAGTCCCACTCAAACAGCGGTCAATTTACTGCATAAGTATGGACTACGCCGTCCACTTGAAACCGTGAGTAACGGCATCGATACAGAACGCTATCGTCCGACGACAACAAAAAAGTCACTCACAACGATCAAAAAATACGGTATAGGCGCGCATGGCTACATTCTCTATCTGGGTCGAGTTAATGCCGAAAAACGACTCGATCTCTTGCTCGATAGCTTTGCTATTACGCTCAAAAGCATTCCCGAGGCACACTTAGTGATTGCGGGCAAAGGCAATCGTTTGGATGCTCTGCGAGACTACGCAAAAGCAAAAGATATCGCAAAAAACGTCACCTTCACTGGGCTCGTTAGCGATGAAGAAAAATTAAACCTGTATCAACAGGCAAAAATGTATGCGATTTCTTCGCCCGCCGAGCTGCAAAGTATTACAACCCTCGAAGCGATGGCCTGCGCATTGCCGATAGTGGCCGTTGATAAGATTGCTTTAAAAGAGCTTTGTCATGACCAAGAAAATGGCTATTTGGTACCCTTCGGTGATAAAAAAGCATTTGCCATAGCGCTCGAATCGCTTTGGAAAAACCAAATACTTGCTGGCGAGTACGGCAAAAAATCACGTGAGATTGTACTGAAACACCATTCGTCTGATTCGACAAAACGAGCGTTTGAGCGTATTTACGAACGTGTCGTATCGAGCAAAGGATTGCTTGAGTAGGTGGTCAGTTACGATGAGTGGATGCAGCAGAAACTTCAGCGACAGACGTTGATTGTTGATGGTGCCGAGGTGGGTATCTGGTGTACGCCCTATACTGCTGGCAAAAAACGCGTTTTACTGTTTCATGGTATTGGTGGCGATCGCTATGGTATGGTGCCGCTTGCGGCTGAATTAGCACGCGATTACCAGGTTTCGATTGTTGAATTACCCGGACACGGGGTAAGTGTCGAGCAATCGATCGCAAACCTCGCAGCTATGCAGATGTGGTATCAGCGAGTTGTTGCTGCCTGCGAAAAACATAGTGGCGCGGCTAGTTACATTATTGCTCACTCATATTCATGCAGCTTTGTCTGCACCGAGACGGTATCAAAAGCTGCTGTGATATTGTTAAACCCTGTACCGATACTCAGCATGCTCTCGAGATTTTACTTGTATGTAGTGGCTTATTTTCCAGCACTTATCGTACCAATATATAATTCTCGACTGCTTACAACAATCCGGACATACTATCTTACTGCTAATAGTGATAGTCTTGGGAAACAAAGATTAGATTGGGTGGGTGGCCACGCTGCGAGTCATGCCCAAATTGCCTATCAAATACGGTTAGTATATGCGACGATGCAGGGTGCATCTGAAGGGCGTGAAGTTGAAAAATCGCCCGATGCAATCCTGATCACTTCGAAGGATCGTATGGTAAAAGCAGGTATGAACACCCCTGACATGATTGCACTGCACTACGACACTAACAAAATTATTAGTCTACCAGGCGGGCATTTATTACCACTAGAAGGACCTGACGTGGTTGCGGCTGTACTACGCGATAGTGCACTTCTGGTATAATACAGCATAATGCGTATCGGCCTGTTCACCGACACTTTTCGTCCGTCTATCAATGGTATTGTCTTTGTAGTGGAGATGCTTAAGAAGCGGCTGGAGGAAGAAGGACATGAGGTGTATGTGTTTTGTCCAGCGCGATCGATGCGTCCCAGTCGTGATCTTGAATTTGAGGATGAACACATCGTGCGTTTTCCTAGCATTAAGGGTGCATTTTTCGATGATTATGACACTTCGATATTTTTCCCTCCACGGGTTGTACAGCAAATAAAAGACCTCAATCTTGACATCATTCACATCTTCACGCCATCGCAGGTCGGACTAGTAGGGGTTCAGGCTGCCTGGAAGAGTGATACACCATTTATCGTGCAGCACTCGACGGATTTGTATGAGTTCGTCGAGCATTATCCGGTTGTTTTGCCAGGCGTACTTGCTTTAATTGGTATTGTACTACCGTTTACGGTACATCTTGGCGGGCAGGATATACGCGAAATTATAAAGCTGTATAAACCGCGTCGCGGGGTGACGAAATGGAATCAGTATATTATTGAACGTGGCATCACAATTTTGTACGCCAAAGCCGACGCCGTGATAGTATTGTGTCGAAAAAGCCAAGATCAGCTGTGTTCGTGGCAGCACCACGAAAAGTATCTTTACGATGTTACATTAATGCCAAATGGTGTCGATGCATTGCCAAAACCGTCAGTCAGCGACGTGAAACTGTTTCGCCAACAACATGGTATCGAAAAAGACGATGAAGTGTTTGGGTTTGTTGGACGATTGGCAGCCGAAAAAAATCTTGATTTATTGATCGAAGCGGTCGAAAAAGTGATTCGCAAGCGACCGCAAGCGAAATTGATGTTTGTCGGAGATTTTGAGTATCGTGAAACACTTGAAGCGCACGCCAGAGCTTCGAAAGCTGCGGATAGAATTATCTTTACGGGGGCTTTACCGCGCGAACAACTAGGCGTGGCATATGCTTGCATGAAAGTATTTGTTTTTCCGTCCCTTAAAGATACACAGGGCTGGGTATTGCACGAAGCAGCGCACGCCGGTTTGCCGATTGTTATTATCGACCGCGGTCTTTCAGAGGTGGCTGTCGAAGGTAAAAATGCCCTATATGCTAAAAATACGTCAGCTAGTGTTGCGCACAGTATAGTCACGCTTCTAAGTGACAGCACAATGCAACGTGATTTTTCTGTTGCCGGTAAAAAAATTGCTCGTCGTTACAGTGAAACAAGACAGGTTACTTCGCTCATTCGATTGTATGATGATGTCATTAAGAGTCACACGCCTCGTCCTGTATCTGGATTGCGCTCTCGTTTGCGCCGGCGTAAAACGAATGTTCCAGAGGAAAGAAGCTTTTAGCGGAGCAGGCGTTTATGCTCGCGGTCGATATCGCGGCGTTTGATAGTTTGACGCTTGTCGTATTTTTTCTTACCCTTTCCGAGAGCTATTACGAGTTTAAGGTATTTTCCTGAATTCAAAAACTTCGTCGGCACGATTGTCATGCCGTCTTTTTTACGAGCAGCTAGCTCATCAATTTGTTTGCGGTGTGCTAAAATTCGGCGAGGGCGGCTATCGACGGTGCGGGCATTTGCCTGTCCTTTTTCGTTTAATCGCAAGCTAAAACTAGCATTACTGAGCCAAAGCTGGTTGTCCTTTATAGATACAAACGCGCCGCGTAGTTGTACGTGACCGTCTCGCGCAGCCCGTACTTCGGGGCCAGTCAACTCGATTCCCACCACTAAGTCGTCTGCAAGTTCATAATCAAATCGAGCCCGGCGGTTAATAACGGCTGTGGGTGGAGCTGACTTTTTGGATAAGCCTTTTTTAGCCATACGGCTATTATAACAGAGAGCCTACTGTAGGATGTTAGCTGATTTTCGGCTGTCATATCCAAGCGACCAAAGACAACGACGGCATTTGCTGCAGTTTCTCTGAGTTACCTGACACTAAGTTTCTAGTAGTTGATTCGTTAAATACTTTGTCGAGGTGGTCACCTATCTTTCTAAGTTGACCTTCAATTGATAGGTACTCTGCCCGGCTGCGCCCTCGCACAAAGCCGTTAACGAATAAAAGTGCCATCTCTAGACGCTTTGATTACACCGCTTCCGACCGGTAGCAATGTATGGACTATTCTAGCACTAACGCTCGGTTCACTGCTGGTTTCATTTGGGCTTTTGGTTTATCGACGAAATAGTCGATAAACCATCATCTTACTAACAAGATATTGACGGTAGTGTTGGCTAGAAAAGCCTAGAGCCCGTCGGGATCAGAGTTATCTAAATCACTGCAAAAATCAGCTGATTTCTTGTCCCGAAATTTGAGGACAGCGCGAAGTGCATCGGAAGCGTTCCGTAGCGATGTGAGCGGTGTCGGCTTGTCAGAATCAGTACGTGCTTCCCTGAGGCTATTGAACAATCGTCTGGCTGTTTTGCCGAGAGCTGCAGGTTCGCGCGGATTATCCCAGCGGTTCATAAATGCCTCTACTGTTTCATCAGTTCCTGGAAGTGCTACTGGATTTTCTTCACTGCCATTATTACCCCCTAGCGTTTCGAGCCTCTCATGTGTAGTAATTGCCATCACTGTCTCCTCATGCATTAATCATTTTGTTAAAAAATATATATTCCAAAAATATCACATTTCTACTGAGCTGTCGAGTAAAGCCAGGGAGAATATGATTGAATTGCAAATAATTCTATAATATTATATCGTAAGATAATGTCAGAGTGCTCATATCAAAGATTTAGTATTTTAGCTGGTGATAATAAAAGTGTTGCTGGTGGTTTACATGATCGTGGAAAGCCTGACGCTTCAATCTTAGAAGTAGGTAATAACGGGCGAGTCTATGTTAGTGGCAAATTATCCGGCAGAATTAGACCCTTTGTTATGTGTGGAGGTATATTGCAGCGGCCTGAGAACCCAGAGACACAACAAAAGGTTGACGCGATTGCCAAAGCAACAAAACGCACTATGTTTATGGTGGGTACTCCCGGTTTAGACCAAACGATTCCCGACATCAACACCATTAGCAACATAATGCATGGTGATTTTTCAGGGGTGTGTGAGGAAATGTGGAACAGGCTGCTCGAATCTTTTGAACAATGTGGGACTAAGCAAGAAGACCTTCAGGCGCTGAGAATTGGTGTTTACGGTATAGGTGCGGCCATGGCACTGCACATGATACATAACGCACCCAAAGAAGTTAGTTTTTCGGGATTTGATCTATGGAATTTTCCAGAGGTTGCATTTACCGAACACAACGATCTTATGTCAGGGGGTAATCACCTGGGAGGAGCTGCTATGCGTTTACTGCAGTTATTATCATACAGAAGGTATGGGGTGCCGATTGCGTTTGCTACTGGGCTGGCAAAAGGTCCCGCGCCTCGCGATATTATAGTAAATGCTCTAGAAAATGGCCGCTTACACATTGACGCGGTAGCTACTATTATCGGTGGAGGTGATCATTATGTTAGCCCCGAAAGTATGAGGGAGCGCTTGGCTGAAGAGATTGGCAGGAACATACTAACACGTCGAGTATTGGTATCGCAGCCGATCGAATACGGTGAAATAACGGAGGAAAGTGTAGTTCGCAGTGTGTTCTGTCAGGTTGAAAATTTACCAGAACCAGATATTTATTTCGGCGATTGAGATGATTTGAGGTAAGCGATTGTCTCCCCACGCAGCGCTAGTCGACTCAATAGCTGTTCTTCTGTCGGCTGTTCTTGAACTGGATGGAGTTTAAGGTAATCTTCACGGGCTTGACGTAAGGTCTTTTTTATCAAATCAAAACGTACTCCGTTTTGATAGTCTTGCAGGGCACGCGCCCAGAGAAACTGACCATATGCACAGCGCTCTGCGTCAGTTTCATCATCACTAAAATAATCTAAAATTTCACAGATTTCTCTTACACCTGTCGCTGAAATATGTACTCTTTCGGTTTCAAAATCGTAGCGATGTGGATGATGATGTAATGTCGCTGCAGTAACACCGATATGTCGAACAGTCTTACTAACTCGGTGGCGTGGCCATTGGTTATTAGCAATGGTATTCGTGTCTGTCCGACTATCTACCTTTGCTGTTCTTACTTCGTGCAAACTCACTACTTCGGCCATTTCGTGTAGTATCGCTCAAAGTGCCACGTTAGTCAAGTAAAGGGCCGTGTGTTTGGTACAATACTCTCAGTGATAGCTGATATTCTAATCCGTGAAAAGAGTTTTGGTGACAAGATCCTGATGCAGGGTGTTAAGTGTACTATTGGTGAAGGCGAAAAGGTTGGTCTAATTGGCCGTAATGGTGTTGGTAAGTCAACCCTGTTTGGTATTCTAACTGGTGTGGATACCGATTTTACCGGAGAAGTGGCGTATCGTCGTGGCGTATCGGTGGTGGCGACCGCACAGGAGCATCACGGTATGTCTAATCAGTCGGTTTTAGCCTATGTTTTGCATGGTTTGCCTGAGTATAGTCAGCTTAGCCATATTATCGAGACATATCCAGATACTATGGGTGACGACCTGAAGATGATCGAACAATACAGCTCGGCATTGGAGCGTTTCGATCAAAAAGGTTTTTATCAGATTGAAGAGCAGATTGAACGTGAATTAGATGAATTTCAGCTGCCGGGAATAGGTCATCAGCAATTTTCGACGCTGAGTGGCGGTCAAAAACGCCTCGTTGAAGTGGTAAAAGTGATGCACTCTCAGGCCCAACTAGCGCTCATAGACGAACCAACCAATCACATGGACTATGTTGCCAAAAAGCAATTTATTAACTGGATGAAATCGGCCCGAGAATCCATGCTAGTGATCACCCACGACCGCGACGTGCTTGCCGAGGTCGACCGGATCATAGAACTAAAAGATGGCGGCGCACAGAGTTTTAAAGGTAATTACGATGCGTATTTACGACAAAATGCGGTGCATACTGGTAGTGCGATGAACGAGTTTGAAATGATCGAAAAACGAATCGCTAACTTGAAAGTAAAAGTAATTGACTATCAACGACTAAAAGAAAAAGCGCGCAATCCAGCAACAATTCAAAAGTTTAAACGTCTCGAGACGATAAGCCGCAAAGAACTGGCCGAGCTTGAAGCGAAAGAAAAACCGACTTTTTGGATTGATAAAGAGTCGGTTGAAAATCTAAAATACAAGGTGGCTGGGCAGTATCAAAAGTTTAAAGCCAAAAACATTCGTATGAATCTCAAATCAGAACAATCGCGTAGCAAGCATGTGCTCGTGAGTGCGAAAAATTTGAGTCTTGGTTATGACAACACCCCCCTATTTTCAGGTGTGAATATTGATCTACGCGAAGGCGAAGCGGTTGAGCTGCGCGGCCGCAATGGTAGTGGTAAAACTACTCTGATCAAGACGTTATTGTCGCAATCAAGTAGCAAAGTCACTACTTTCGAGGGGTCCATAGAGCTAGATCCACGTATACGCGTTGGGATTTATGAACAAGAGGTATCGCCTCGATATTTTGACGTACCTCTCGCGGAGGCGATCGAAACGATGTATCTATCTAAAAATTTACCCATCACGACAACAAAAATTCGCCAACTACTGGCCGATTACCTGTTTAGCGAAAGTGATGGCCATACCCCTGTCTCTAGATTATCGGGTGGTCAAAAAGCCCGCTTTCAAGTCATCAGTATGCTTGCAAACGACCCGCAGCTGCTTATTCTCGATGAACCGACAAATCACCTAGACTTACCGAGTATCGAAGAGCTTGAAACGGCGCTCGAACATTACAGCGGTGCAATTTTATATGTTAGCCATGATGAATATTTCCGTCAGGCCATTGGCGGAGAGGTGGTAATGATTGGCAGCGAGTAGTATTGTCGGTTGCAATAGGTAATTTATAACGGTGGGCCGAGGTTTATCATTCTGAGAGAATCTTTGCCACGTATAGCAATATATCTCCAGCTTATGTTGATTACATCATCTAGCTCTTCATTTAGAGCCTCTACCCGTCTTGCGGCTCGCGTGGCGGGTAGTGTCGTACATGCGTGCTTGAGCTCCTCTGGCGGTACCATATTATGATGAGCTTTATACCACTGTGCGCTTATTGAACCAGGTCCTAACCTTTCCCACTGGAGATCGAGCATTACTGTCGAAAGATATTCTGTGGTTATGGACATCGGACGTAGGCCCAGGCTCATCATATCCGCCAGCTTCGCCGCCCAATCAATGCGATCGGAAATAACGTCAATCGCTTCGGGGTCGTTCAGGAATACTTCGATGTCGTGTAGAGTGGTACTAACATCTTGTGCGGCGCTTAGCTCTTCGTCTGGTATATTTGGCTGAGTTAAGGCGAAGTCAATTGCTGCCTGTAGGATTACTTTTTGGTGTTCGAGCGCTTGTCTAGTAAATCTATCGTTACTATCTTCACCCCCTCTTGGTATGAGCATCTTTTGAAAGATAGCCTGGCATTTATTAGGATTGAGCAGACCTGATTCAGGGAATGCATCATGCTCAATAAGCCTGAGTACGAGCGACGTTACGGCGTGTTTAGTGCGAAGTGCCCACGGGGACATATTGGGATCACCACTACGAACTTCAAGACGATTATCAGTGGGGTGATAGTCAAATACGTGTTTGCGCCCGTGTGTGGTAGGGCTTAGGTTGGTAGATTTAAGAGCGTTGAACCTATTAGCACCAAAGCGCTGGTTGGGACTGTATCCGACGTCTGTAACAATACCGGCACCTGCCCAAATCGCTCGACTAGCCAGATACGATAAGAGCTGTCTCTCTTGTTTTCTGCGTGCATAATCATGATCTGTAGTGTCGGGACGATAATAAAATGAATAATTTTCGTGATGGCCAGTGCTCATTGGCTCTAATACTCTATCGTCGCCGACATGTACCGTAGTGTAGCCGCCTCGTTTATAAACAGCGCTAATGGGGCCGTACAGTCTATGCATCAGTTGGTCGCCTGCTAGTGCGTGCACTGCAAGTTCTCTGGCGGAACTACATTCGGGGGTTGCGTACTCAATTGTCACCATATCGGGGCCCACCCGCGCACCATTTGACAACCAGACGGTATTATGTATAGACTATCCAAGACCTTCAAAGACAATAGGCACTGGAGGTAGGTCGTCACTGATTGGTAGTGTATACTCTGTTTCGCTTCCTGTTGCTCGTGGTGGGGTGTCGTTGCGGTAATCGTTCGCCGTATACTCATGCTCAGTACGGTATGACATAATATATCTTTTATACAGTATTCATGTACACATGCAAGGATGAGCAGTTTATGTAAGTCAGGTTTAGGCGGCTGTAACAAGTTTGTGCGCTTCGAGTGCAGCTTGTAGCTTTGGCCGGTCGAAACCGACTATCATTTCTCCACCAATGTCTGTGGTTGGTACTCCTTGAAATTGACCGCCGAGCTTTGACAGAAGCTCTTCTTTAGCTGACGGTTCTTCCTCGATATCTTTAACAACGTAGCGAACCCCTAAGCTATCGAGCCACTGTTTTTCGGTGCGACAAAAGGCGCACCAAGGTGTGCTATAGATTGTTACGCTTGTATCGCTGTTTGTTGTGTCCGACATTAGATTCCCTCCGAGATTGTCATATATAGTGCTTCCCTTCAGTATAGCACACTACATATAGTATGTCAATCACTCTTATGCTTTATTTTTCGGGTTAAGTGCCACTGCTGACAGAGATCACAGTGATACACGATAAGTTCGAGGTGTGGATGAGCGAGCATTTGTACTTCGGCTGCTTCGAGAGCGTCCTTTTCACGGCGAAAGGGCCGCTTGGCATTACAAGTGCCAATGTGTGGCTGAAATGGAGTGTGTCGGCTGTTGTGGTGGCGTCTAGGCATGTTGTCGAATTGTATATCTCCTGCTATAGTATAAAAGTACATGAGCAAACAGCCAAATGAAAGTAGTACGACAGATAAAAAGTCGTCTAGCCGAACTGCTTTCGTGTTAATCGGTGATATTGCCGATACAACATGGCGCATGTTTGTACCAACGATTACTGGAATTGTCGGGGGCAATTTTGCTGACGAACAGCTGGGGACAAAACCATGGTTGTTCGTGGGGGGAACAATTGCAGGCTGTATCGTTGCCGGTTTGCTGGTACGTAAGCAACTACAAAACACACTATGAATCACTATTTTGCCGCATCAGAACCACATATTAGCCTGGCTGCCGAGGAGATTGTTTCGGTAGGCCCGATTCATGTGACAAATGCCATGCTGCTTGGCATTATCGGTGCAGTCGTGACATTTTTTCTGCTCTTTTCTGTAGCTCGTGCACTCCGGAAGGGCAAACGCACTATGTTCACCGGCCTTGTTCAGTGGGCGTTTGAAGGATTCTTGGCGCAGTCCGACGAGATTATTGGAGATAAAGAAACATCGCGGCGAATTTTTCCATTGGCGATCACTATGTTCTTTTTCGTGTTGGTAAATTACTGGCTCAGTATTGTGCCTGGCGTCGGGGCGATTAGCTGGAACGGCACCCCACTCTTTCGCGCATTGGTTGCTGATCTTAATTTTACGTTTGCCCTTGCAATTAT
>JBDHUM010000014.1:0-25959 GCA_039809125.1 Saccharimonadaceae bacterium (SeqCode)
TTTTGTAGTACATAGCAATGCGTGGCGAGATCTTGATCCTGTTATTTTATATCTCGATGAACAATATCGACATGACGATGAGGCTCTGCGTACTGTTTTGGACCATCTGCGTCGTGGTGATATCCGACGCGGACAGGTTGAGTTACTGCTTGAACGGGTCAATGTTGAACCGGATGATCAAGATAATCTTACAGAACTGCATACCACAAATATTGATGTTGATGCGATTAATCGTAAGCGCATGTCGCAGCTCGAAGGTGATACGATTAGTTATAGTGCGCACCATACTGGTGCAGCAAACTATGTTGAAGCGCTCTCTAGATCAGTATTAGCGCCACAAGTGCTAGAGCTTAAACTTGGTGCGCTAGTAATGGCAGTTCGGAATGATTTGAGTCGTCGCTTTGTAAATGGTTCGATTGGTACAGTAGTGGCATTTGAGCCAGGTACAGACTATCCAGTAGTGCAGTTTACTAACGGCAAAGAAGTAACATTATTGCCAGAAACTTGGGAACTGCGCGATGGTGATAAGAAGCGGGCGAGTATTACGCAAGTCCCGCTGCGACTGGCCTGGGCGATTACGGTACACAAAAGTCAGGGCATGACGCTTGATGCGGCTCGAATTGATCTACGCAAAGCTTTTATCGAGGGCATGGGGTACGTGGCGTTGAGTCGGGTGCGTTCGCTCGAGTCGCTCTATCTTTGGGGTATCAATAGAATGGCCTTAGCAGTTAGCGAGGACGCAAAAGCAATTGATCAATCGTTGCGGCAACAGTCAAAAACTGCATCAGAAAAGTTTGCTTCACTACGGGCTAAGGCGGAAAAACGTGCTAATTCGCCGGCGCATGCTAAAAAGTCGGACGGTTCAACTAGTTGGAAAGAAAAAATAGAAAAAATGCGTAAAACGCACCCTAATGCCTACAAACCTTGGATCGCTCAGGATGATGCGATGCTCAAAACTAGTTTTATTAATGGTGAATCAGTCAAAAAAATCGCTCGTAAACTTGGTCGACACGAGGGCAGTATCACTGCCAGGTTAAAAAAGCACTTTGGCGAAGATATAGGTATTTAGATTTAGCCCAATTCACCACAAAATAGAAAAGTATGAAGGTTTATAATTCTTGACGATTTACAAAGAATACAGCTTTTAAGCTACCTATACATAACTATAGAATAATATCCAGGACTTTTTTAAAATCATCGACAATGTAGGTTGGACGATACTTTTTAAGTTGGTTTAGTTTGTAAAATTTTTTATGTTCAGGGGGATAAAAAAGTATCGAATCACAGCCAAAATTTTTTGCTGCCTCCAAATCCTTGTCACTATCGCCAATCATAAGGGCGCGCGATTTATCAGTTCCGCCGAGCTTGGCAAGGGCTTTTTCAAGTGGTTCAGGATGTGGCTTGTGGTTGGTGATGTCATCAGCAGAAATAATTGCATCGAAATACTGCATCAAATCGTGCTTGAGTAGCGGAATCGATATATTTTGATGAGTTGATGATGAAATCAGCGCAATATTTTTACCGTTACTATGCAGTGCAGCGAGTACATCAAGCGCATCAGGATATAGTTCGACACCTGGCAGTCTGCGTCGACCATACTCATTTAGTTCAGGTAGTACGGTATCGAAATCTATTTTCCAATCTTCATGGGCGTATCGTTTCCAGGCACCGAAACTAAGAGCGTATTCATGGTCGCTACGCGTTACGCCGTACTTGGCTAATACGACGTGCAGTGTTTCGAGCCAAATATCCAGGGTTTTCGCAATATTGCCGTCCCAGTCGAATAATAAATAATCGTATGATTTTTTCATAGTGTTATTATAAACTGAATCAAAGAAGTATTTAAGTAAAAAACGATCTGTTCGTCGACTTGAAGCTAAGGCTACAGAAAAATGCGTACAGTTTACGCGCGAGCAAAAGAGATATGAATCAAGCAATGATGCCATAATGGGTATGTTATCAATGATAATGTTGTAGATCGGATTTTTAAATTTTCGTGACTAACTTAGTTTCTGGATGTATCGGTGTTACACTAAATTCATGACTGAAAACACTGAAACAACTCAACCATCTGATATTTTTTACTGGGCTAACGGTGCTGATCGCGACAAAGATTCACTTGATGTCGATCTTTTTTTGTTTACCAAAGGCTATACAGTGTATGCGACAAGGTATGATGAACGGCTAAAACAACAGCTGAAGGTGTTATTTCTTTATGACATGATTAGTGCTGTGCAAACAGGGGCAGCAAGCGGTTTGGCGGTTCGCAGCTTAGACAATATTGATCGACCAGATAATGTACTAATGACAACACGTCTTGATAAAGTCGAACACGCCCAAGAAGTTATTGAACAAATTATTTATGGCGAGGAAACACTAGATGTGTTTACAGAGGGAGATCACGAATTTAAAAAGATTAAGGGTATGGTAGCACGATTTACACCGAAGAAAACTGGTAGTGCGGTGCCGGAATCATTTTTCGTAATTAAACTGCTCACCAGTTCACAGGTATTGCCAGGTGCGTCGTCGTGGATGTTTAGCGGCACATCATTTCAGCCGTTTGCCGCCGAAGCCGGTATGAGGATTAGCCCTGATAATCAAGTGCTTGTGATTGATCAGGATATTTTCGTATTTAGCGAGAGTAAATTTGAGCGTCTATTTGGGTATTCAGCAAAAAAATATGCTGTTGCTGAAGAGAAAATCAAAGAGGTTCAGGCACATTTTAAACTGAGTTTGCCTGATGGTATGACACTTGAAGACATGGTAAAGGGTAACACGTCACTGATTAACAAGCTCCAAAACGTCGATCCGTCATCAGTAACGCAAGATGCGTTGATCGATCATGCCGACACAATGGAATTAGGTCTAATGACGGACGATGCAGCTGGAGCGATCATTGTGATGGACACTAAAGATGCCAGCACCTTTATTAATCTGCTGAGTGACAACTACATGACGAGTGATATGACAGGAATAAGATATTTAGTAAAAAACAAGAAAGCGCTCAATGACGATAAGAAGGATGATCCGTTATTGAAGCTTGCTGAGCGATAGAGATAGTCCAGCCGTCCCGCATTTTTTTGAACGTTTGATATAATCAAGGCAATGACAAAACTTGCAACTAGTTTTCCAAAAAAATTTTTGTGGGGTGCAAGCAGCAGCGCACATCAGGTAGAAGGCGGCACTCATAATCAATGGACTGCTTGGGAACTTGAGAATGCAGCCAGCTTGGCAGTGGCGGCACGGTATCATTTTGGTGATGTAGTAGGGTTTAAGCAATTTGAAAAGCAGGCGAAAAATCCAGCAAACTACGTTTCGGGCAAGGCAGTCGATCATTACAATCGGTATGAAACAGATTTTGATTTGCTCAAAAAAATGAATATGAATGCTTGGCGTTTTAGTATCGAATGGTCGCGCGTGGAGCCCGAGAAAGATGCATGGAATTCAGCAGCGATTGATCACTACAGGTCGTATCTATTAGCTCTAAAAAAACGTGAAATTACCCCAATCGTAACACTATTTCATTTTACTTTGCCAGAGTGGTTTAGTGCGAAAGGGGGATTTGAAAAACGTGCGAATATTAAGTATTTTGAACGATTCGTGGCTAAAATCGTCGATGAGCTTGGTGCACACTTTCGCTATGTGATTACCATCAATGAACCACAGGTTTATGCCTTCGAGAGCTACTCTAAGGGCAATTGGCCGCCGGCACATGTCAGCAAACGTGAAGCATTGAAGGTGCTCGGTAATTGTATTAGAGCACATAATCGAGTAGCTAAGGCAATTAAGCAATCAAGTCGAAAGTTTCAGATATCGATGGCGTATAACATTGCTCATGTGTATGCCGGTGATGATGCGAGATTGAGTGAGATGAGTGCACATATAGTAGATTTTGCAAACAATCACTATATCTTAAAGCGCACCATTAAAAGCTGTGATTTTATAGGATTGAACTATTATTTTAGTGATCGCATCTATGGCTATCGAACACACAACCCAAACGAATACCAGAGTGATTTGGGGTGGGATATGCAGCCGTCTGATATTCGTCGTGTGATTGAAGAGCTTCACGATCGTTACAACAAGCCGGTTTTTGTTACTGAAAATGGTTTGGCCGATGCCAATGATAGTCGCCGCCAGTGGTGGCTGAAGCAAACCCTAGAAGCGCTAAGCCAGGCAATAAAGGGTGGTGTACCAGTCATTGGCTACTTACATTGGAGTCTAACCGATAACTTCGAGTGGGATAAAGGACGTTGGCCGCGGTTTGGGCTATTTGCTGTAAACTATGCGACAATGGAGCGAACACCAAGACCGAGCGCTGTTGCTCTAGCAAAGATCTTAAGGAAAATTCGAGGACTATGACAAAAGCAAACACTAAACTGTCATCCAAAAAAGTTGTAGTGATTGGCGGAGGCACTGGTAGTTTTAGTGTGCTTCAAGCTATTCGTGATGATTTTCAGGATATTACTGCTGTGGTATCGATGGCAGACGATGGCGGTAGTACTGGTGTGCTGCGTGATGAGCTAGGGACACTACCTCCAGGCGATGTCAGGCAGTGCTTAGTGGCACTTAGCAACTCGTCGAAAATGCGTGATCTGTTTAATTATCGGTTTGAAGAGGGAACCTTTGGCGGTCATTCAGTCGGTAATATTTTACTAACTGCTCTCGAAAAGATAACTGGCAGTTTTGGACAAGCGGTCGAGACAGCTAGTGAGGTATTAAATGTTAATGGACGGGTTGTGCCAGCTACACTCGAAAATGTACGCCTAAAAATGAATTGGCCTGATGTTAGTGTGGAGCTACATGGTGAGCGGGTAATTGATGCAGAATTATTTGAACACGATCCTCGTCAGGCCGAGCTATCACTGGTACCAGATGCTCAGGTCAACCCTGATGCGGTAGAGGCGATTAACGTCGCTGATCTGGTGATTATTGCGCCAGGAGATATTTATACATCACTTGGTCCGACTTTAGTAATTGATGGTATAGGGAAAGCACTACGAACTTCAACGGCTAAAAAGATGTATATTTGTAATTTAGTCACAAAGCGTGGTCAAACCGACGATTTTACGGTCGGTGATCATGTTGCTGAGATTGAGCGATTGGCGGGCGGAGAGTTTCTCGACATGGTTGTTTTTAATACATATACGCCACCAGAGAAAATCTTAGAAAACTATCGTTTTGAGGGTGCCTACCTTGTAGCTGTTGGGGGAGTGGAACGCGACATACGGATGATAGGTAAAGAACTACTTGGTAAGACCGCCAGCCGGCACGGTATGGAAGCTGCCGCGGTGACCCGTTCACTAATTCGGCATGATACTAGCGCTCTTCGCAGCGTAATTAAAGAGGTAATGAGAATATGAGTGAACGAGCCGTGTCGCCGCAATTCGAGTATAGTCCGGACGCACGCCTTGCCGATTTTGTTGATCAACTTGGTCCGAGTACAGTGGTTTTTGCCGATCTTGATCGAGCTTCGCTAAAATCAGATGCTTTTGCACTAGTGGCAGTCGAGGCATTAGAGGATTTACTACGAGAGCAGACTGATTGGACGGTGCAACTTGGTGATATTGACCTTGCTTCAATTAGAGAGCAACTTAGCGAACGTAGTTCTCCGGGTAATCGACTCGACTTTTTTAGTGAGATTGAGACATACGTAACCGCTGATGCGTTAGATGAGGATGCACGCATACAAAGAGTCGAGGACATTGCGAAAGCGCTTGCCGATACTATAGTCAAAGATGGCGGTGATCTTGGAAAGTTTTTCGATGAAGCACTGGGTGAAACAGTAAGGGCGGTGGAATCATGTGGCAGTAGGATGGTTTGGTGGACGGCTGGAGGGTATCTATCTCAATTGGTGAAGATTCTTGTAGTTAACCGATTTCTCATACAGACCGGCGCAACGGCCAAGCAACTTGACTGGGCAATTGTGAAAACTAGGTCCGAGGATGGCCAGTCGGTATCGAAGCCGGATATCATTCAAAGGGGGTTTAACGACGGCGTACTCAATATGAATCAACTGGTTGATAATCCATCGGTAGTTGCGCATTCATCAGATTTTTTGAGTCTATCTGGTGGCGAGCATGCGATTTCTCATGTTTGCACGTTTGACGACAGTGTTGAGCATATTTTGCCGGATGTGGACAGTGGACACGTTACGACTCTTCGGGTAGCTATGCATGCACGGGGTGAAATACGTCACCCAGAATATCCGCGATTGGCAGATATTGTCCATGCGATCAACACCAGTCAGTAAGGCAATCTTTACGGTAGCTAGTTACTAAACTTGACTTTTTATAATGTTTATGCTAGTATGAAGCTATGGAAACAACAAACACCAACACCGAAAATGTCGCTGCTTTGGCACAAGACCTAAAAAACGCAGTTCTGACTGTGTCAATTTTGGTCAATATCTTTGCGCTTGTGACATGGTTGACACTCACTATCGGGTAACTGATAGAGTAGAGCCGTCTGGTTTTCCACAAAACTGTGGAAAAGTGGGCGGTTTTATTATTTTCGCAAAAAAGTACTTGCATGTGGGTAATAATGGGTAGTATAGTAAGCTCAGTGGAAAAAAGTGGGTAACACCATAATTCAACACAAACACCACTAAAAATTTAAAATCTACCCGTTACCACCGAAGCGAAAGGATACAAGGAAACGATGGATTACTTTTCTCGTAAGCTCGATGACAAGCGTCGCTTGACGATGCCGACAGAGCTAAGAGGGGAATTTCGATCTGGCCTTGTACTTACGCGAGGGTTTGGCGACTATCTGCATCTATACTCTAGCGAGGTATGGAATCAGCAGGTTGAGCCCGGGCTAGCAGGCGACATTCTCGATGAGAGAGTCGCTGATCTAAATGTGCGTTTTCGGCGCGGTAAATCCGACGCCGAGCTCGACCAGAAACAAGGTCGCGTAATGATTGATCAGCATTTGCTTGACTACGCTGGTATCAACAAAGAAGTGGTAGCTGTACGCGCCGGCGCTTATTGGCGGCTGATGCGGCCCGACCACCCAGATTTGTAAAATTTTCCGTAAGTATGGTACTTTAACAACTTAATTACACAATACCCTCGAGATCAGCCATCTGGTAGTGAGAGCGTGGAAGCATATGACACCACACTAAAAACGTTATTGCACATTCCTCAAAACACCTCCCAAAAAACTCCACCTCACACATAAGTCTCTCAATCAAAATCTAATCGGACACATGAGTTTCACAGTAAACCCCGGTCGGCGATTTTGATAACTTATCAAAAACAAAAACAACCAAAAAACAAACATTCTCACTATCAGATTGGTGATCTCGAATCGCCTGCTACGATGGCAATTTATGCTATAGTGCAGGAGATGAGTATTAAAGAACATCCACCACAACATGTTCCGGTGCTACTAGATGCAACGCTACGTGTGCTGCGACCCCAATTAGGCGAGAGTTATCTCGACCTAACGGCGGGGTACGGCGGCCACGCAGGCGCAATTTTAGAACGCAGCGAAAACTATCGGGCAAGCTGCCTTGTTGATCGTGATGATACCGCAATCCGCGCACTGCAACCACTTGCAGTCAAGGGAGTGAGGTTGATACACGACGATTTTGTAGCCGCAGCCCAGCAGCTGGCAGAAGAAAATGCCAGTTTCGATATGATACTTGTTGACTTGGGGGTGTCGTCACCGCAGCTCGATAGAGCCGCACGAGGGTTTTCTTTTAAGCGCGATGGTCCACTCGACATGAGAATGGATGGTCGGCAGCAGCAAACAGCAGCATCGTTTGTAAATTCGGTGTCAGAAACTGAGCTAGCAGATTGCATCAGACGCTACGGAGAAGAACGTCCTGGTGTAGCGAAACGGTATGCCCGTGCAATCGTTGCCGGTCGACCGTTTACGACCACAGGACAGCTCGCGCAGGTGATTCTCGAGGCTCATGTTGGCCCGCGACAAAAAACGCATCCGGCCACACGTACCTTTCAAGCTATCCGCATGGTTATCAATCAAGAGCTTGAGCAGATTGAAGCGCTATTGCCATTACTACCCAAACTGTTACATCACGGTGGGCGAGTAGGGGTGATTAGCTTCCACAGCTTAGAGGATCGATTGGTAAAAAGGTTTTTTTCCGAAGAACAGTCGGCAGGTTTCGAAGCCGAGTTAGAAATTCTTACTAAAAAACCAATCAGCGGAACTGAAGATGCTCACAATCCGCGTGCGCGCAGCGCTAAGCTACGTGCCGCAGTGAAAAAATAAACAAAGGGGTTAGGCGATGCCAATACACATCCCAGTCCAAAATCAATCACAAGAAACCACCGTTCAGGTTCGGTTTAAATAGATTGATATCAGGTAGCACTACCGTCTCGCGGTTTAGTAATACGCTGCGAGACGGTATCTACCACAAAAAATAAAAAATAAAACAAAAAAGAGTCACCACCACTATGCCAAATCGACGCAATCCGCTCCACATGGCCAATCGGTCATCCCAGCGTATGAATCGTAACTACAACACGGTCAACTATACTTCATCAGTCAAGCTCGGTCCTGTCGCTCATACTGTACTGGTTGCGCTTATGATCACGGTACTTGGTTTGATATACTTAACACAGGCAACAAAAGCAACTGGGTATGACTACGCTGCTCAGGAGATCGACACCAAAATCGCTGAGCTAACAAGTCAAAAAAGCTATCTTGAGGTTGAGAATGCCAAACTTACTGCGTTGCAGTCAGCAAAAAACAGCACCGTGGCTAGCACGATGACACAGCCTAGCAGCACCGAGTACGTTAATCAATAAGAAACTATGAAGCAAATCACTAGTCATCGTCGTATTCATTTTCTCGCCATATCGATTCTCGCGATAATGGCGATATTTGTATTGCGATTGTTTTACCTACAAGTGATTCGGCATGATTATTATGCAATGCTTGCAAGCAGCGAACAGATGCGTCAGTGGACATTGCCGGCTGTACGCGGTGAAATCTATGTCTTAGACAATAATGAGCCAGTAAAACTTGTGCTCAATGAAACGGTGTATACGGTGTGGGCAGACCCAAAAGTCGTAACTGAACCAGGCAAGATTATTAGTGTTCTCAAACAGGTTGCTGGTGGAAATGTCCGGAGTAATTTTGAGTCACTCCTTGATAAAAAAGATAGTCGCTACCAGATACTTGCTACCAAGGTTTCAACCAAGCAAGCTCAACTAATTAAAAAAGAAAAACTCTATGGTCTTGGGTTTTCTCGGGGTGAACAACGCGTTTATCCCGAAGGGCCACTTGCAAGCCAAGTACTTGGATTTGTTAATAGTGAGGGTCAGGGACAGTACGGTATTGAAGCGGCGTTAAACGATAGACTAAAGGGCCAAAATGGACTACTAAAATCGGTAACGGACATTCGTGATGTACCCCTTACGCTTGGCAAGGAAAATGTTAATATTCCAGCAAAAAATGGCGAAGGTATTGTGCTAACAATCGATAGATCTATTCAGGCATATACTGAAAAAGCGCTAGTTGATGGACTGCAGCGTATCAATCCAAGGGCAACTGGCAGTGTCGTGGTGATGAACCCTCAAAATGGTCAGGTATTGGCTATGGCAAACATGCCTACGTATGATCCTTCCAAGCTATCTGATGTCAACGATGTGGCGCGCTTTAACAATAATACGATCTCTCACCCTTATGAGCCAGGTTCAGATATAAAAACATTTACTGTCGCAACGGGAGTGGATACTGGCGTAATCGGGCCTGATTCAACATATTTTAACACCGATTCGATTCAGGTAGACGATAGTGTTATCAACAACGCGTTAAAAGGCCACACTGGAACGATTACCATGCAGGATGCGCTAAATTACTCGTTAAATACAGGAATGGTAACAATTGCTCAACGGCTAGGTGGTGGTAATCAAATCAATAGTCAATCACGGTCGCGGATGTACGAGTACTTTCATGATCGTTTACGCCTTGGTCAACCGACTAATATTGAATTAGCAGGTGAGAGTAGCGGCACAGTCATTCCCCCCACTAGCGATGAAGGCAACGCTGTACGGTATTCTAACATGTCTTTTGGCCAGGGTATGGATGTGACAATGCTGCAGGTTTCAGCTGGTTTTTGTGCGATTATAAACGGAGGAAATTATTATCAGCCCACTGTGTTAATGGGCACAATATCGAATGGGCGTGTTATCAAAGCACCCCCACGAGCAACATATCCTGGAGTATTACGCGCAGAATCGTCTGCTACAACGCGTGAGATGGTCCATATTGCACGCACGGGATTTCATAAAAATATCGACACACCCGGCTACTATATTGGTGGCAAGACAGGTACCTCACAGACGTTACGTAACGGTAAATATGTTAATGACGAGACAATCGCCACATATCTTGGTTTTGGTGGAGCTATAGGTGAACCATCTCAGTATGTCATAATGGTAGAGGTTGCTGGACCAGGACTTAATCTTGAAGGTGCTGTGCATGCCATGCCAATCTTCACCGATATCTCGAACTGGATGCTAAGTTATATGAAATTACAACCGAAAGGATAATAATGGGGCTTGCGATACTAACTCAAGAATTGATAACCACTACCGGCCTTAGTGTTATTGCATTTTTACTGGCGACAATTCTTACACCAATCTATTCGAATTTAGCGTATCGTTATAAGTTTTGGAAGAATCAACGGATCCTTAGTACGACAGGGGATACACTTAAGGTGTTCACCAAACTTCATGCGCGAAAGTTTACCCGCTCAATTCCGACAATGGCTGGAATTGTCGGCGTCGTATCAATTACAGTAGTGACAATATTATACAATTTTGACCGCAGTCAAACATACTTGCCTCTAGCGGCTCTGCTAGGGGGTGGAATGGTTGGCCTGATCGATGATGTCATCAATGTGCGCGGAAGGGGAGCAGATGTGGCCGGAATGCGAGCAAGTTTAAAATTCTTGCTATTAACACTGATTGCTGCCTTACTAGGTTGGTTTTTCTTTGTAAAACTCGGCTACACGAGTATTCACTTACCGGCGATCCCTGGATCGGGTATGCTTGCGCATGATCTTCATCTAGGCTGGCTGATTGTTCCTGTATTTACTTTTATCGTAGTTGCCACCGGTAACGCCGTAAATATAAGTGATGGACTTGATGGCTTGGCGGGTGGCTTATTGATGACCAGCTTTGGCGCATTTGGCATGATAGCCTTAATGCAACACAATGTTGGTATTGCTGGTTTTTGTTTTACGATTGTCGGTGTGTTACTGAGCTATCTTTGGTTTAATATTCCGCCAGCTAGGTTCTTTATGGGTGATGTGGGGAGCTTTGCTTATGGCACCACACTAGGAGTGGTGGCAATGCTAACTGATACCTTATTTCTTCTACCAATTATTGGGATTCTTTTTGTCGTCGAAGTTGGTTCAAGTGCACTGCAGATTTTTAGTAAAAAAGTATTTAAGCGGAAAATATTTATATCAGCGCCAGTTCACCATCACCTTGAAGCTATCGGGTGGCCAGAAGAGAAAGTCACGATGCGTTTTTGGGTGATCGCCTGCGTAGCAGCTTTTATTGGGATTTTTGTTGCACTGATCGGGGGGTTTGTTAGTTAATGAGCAGATTGTCTCGCCACCTTTCGTTATCTGGCTTTAATGCAGCTAGCACGGTTCAGCAACGCGCTCATGCACCAGATTATCAGATGATTGTTTACGTTGGTATTTTGATGCTTCTTGGATTGGTGGTGATGTACGCAATTGGTCCACAGCGTGCTCAGATACTAAATGCAATAGGGGAGGGTAGTTTTTCGGGTACCTACTTTGTTGTCAAGCAGGCTGTTAGTTTACTGGTGGCTATTGCGGCGTTTAGTGCAATGGCAATTATTCCTCTGAGTCTGTTGAAGCGACACGCCGGGATGTTTGTTTCAATAGGGCTTGTCGCTTGTTTAGTCCTATTTATTTTTGGAAACTTACTCCATGTCGAGGCAATCACGCAGTGCACCAAGGGAGCTTGTCGGTGGTTCGAGCTTGGGCCACTTGGAAGCTTCCAGCCAGCCGAACTACTAAAATTCGGTTTGCTGATCTTAACTGCCCGCTTAGTCGGCGAAAAAATACTTGAAGGAAAGCTCAATGACTGGCAAGAAACGATTGTACCCGTGCTGATGATTGGTGGTCTCAGCCTTTTTACAGTCGTGGTTATACAACAAGATATGGGTACGGGCATTTCACTAGTAGCAATTATTACAACGATAATGATGGTAGCTGGTATTCACCGACAGATCGGGTTTAAGTTAATTGCGATGCTAGCAGCGTTAGGAATTATGATGATTGTGATCGCACCGCATCGAATTGAGCGTGTCATAACATTTTTTCAAGGTGAAGAATCGTCTAATCAGGCACAAGACGGTGGATATCATATTCGACATGCTAAAATTGCCATCGGCAGTGGTGGTCCGATCGGAGTCGGTATAGGCAACAGCGTGCAAGCGACTGGCTATCTACCTGAAACCATCAATGACTCAATGTTTGCGATATTAGGTGAAATGTTTGGGTTTTTGGGCCTGACAGTGCTGATTATCGTTATGACGGCACTACTGATGCGTATTTTGCGAATAGCCGATCGTTTGCGCGATCCGTGGTTGCAATTACTGGTTGCCGGAACTTTCGGTTGGCTGGCGTCGCATATCGTACTTAATATCGCTTCAATGGTTGGCGTCTTTCCGCTTACCGGCATTACGTTGCCGCTACTTAGCTTTGGTGGCACAAGCATGGTATTTATTGCTGCGGCGCTGGGAATTGTTTTTCAGGCGTCACGTTATACTGCTCATCAATCATTAAAAGAGGAGACTGTCTATGCGGGTTCTGACCGCGGGCGGAGGCTCGGGCGGACACGTGACGCCGGTCGTCGCCGTAATTTCTGAGCTAAAAAACATTGACCAAAACGTTGAAATCCGTTTTTGGTGTGACCAATCTTTTGCAGCCCAAGCAAAACAGATTATGGCTGTTTCTCATCAAGAGGTAAGAGTAGAGACAATTATCGCAGGTAAGCTGCGACGATATCATTCGCTGTCAAAATGGCGCCAACTGCTGCGCTTTCGTACGATTGTATTACCCAATATTATTGATGGAATAAAGATTACTGTTGGTATGTTTCAATCGTTTATTAAACTCCTCATCTGGAGACCACAAGTAGTATTCACAAAAGGCGGTTTTGTCTGTCTCCCGATTGGGTTTGCTGCCCATCTACTAAAAATACCACTAGTGATCCATGATTCAGATGCACATCCTGGACTCACTAATCGAATTATGGCCAAGTGGGCTACGTCAATTGCTACCGGTGCGCCGTTGTCATACTACTCATACCCAAGCGATAAGTCACACTATACCGGTATTCCGGTTCGTGATTCTTTTAGACCAGTTTCACCTGAGGCTCAAGCTGATCACAAGCGACAACTTGGGTTTGACGCAACATTGCCACTTGTGGTTGTTACTGGTGGTGGCTTGGGTGCTGAGCGTATTAATCAGGCAGTATTAGCCAGTCGTAATCAATTAGAAGCTACCACTCAAACGATATTGATTTGCGGCAAGTCCCAGTATGATAAACTCCGAAAGCAAACAGGAGATGATTCAAGTCAATTTATTATGAAACCATTTATCAGTGAGCACCTTGAATACTATCTTCAAGCAGCTGACGTGGTTGTGTCGCGAGCCGGTATGACATCAATGATGGAAATTGCTGCTTGCGCCAAGCCGGCAATTATCATTCCTAATGCTTATCTTACGGGAGGACACCAATTGAAGAACGCAGCTGTTTTTACTGATCAGGATGCGGTTGAAGTTGTCTCTGAAGATAGTATAGTCGAACATCCAGAAGAGTTACTAGAGGTAATTCGGAAGCTACTTGCTTCATCACTACGTCGTGCCGAACTAGCTCGTAATATTGCTGTTTTTGCTCAAAGAACGGCAGCAAAAGACGTCGCACAACTTATTAGTAACGCTGCTACTCACCTGAGACAGTAAAGCAGTAACGGTTTGGTACAATAGGAAACGAATGAAACTACCGTTTATATCAAAAAAAAAGACAGCTACAACCGATTTTACACCTCGGAGACGGCTATCATCATATCAAGACAAGCTGAGCGGACTAGCTGAACCGCTGAAGCTGGAACATGCAAATGAGTCGGAAAGTAAGAGTTTTCGACTAAATCGTACCATTACGGGTAGTCGTTCCGCTTTGATTAGTAGTGCAAATGAACACGATGCTCAGCTTGTTTCACCGCGGGCTCAGGTACACTCGCTGCGGAAGCATCAGCGTCGACTTCGCAAGTGGTTACTGGGTTGTTCCGTGGCGATTATTTTTCTTATGGTATTGTTATTTCAAGGAATAGCTTCAGTAGATGTTTCACTGTATGGACAGGTTGGGGCAATGGATCAGCGGCAAAAAGCTCGGTATGAATCAATTTTAGACGATTATTTGGCCGAAAATCCTTCGCAACGTTTTCGCTGGGGGTTTAATAGTAGAGAAGCCGCCACGTATCTACAGACGCACGCAGCACCAGAAGTTGGGAGTATTCAAGGTGTTGCTGGAAACGGCATTGGAAAAGCCAGTTTTGTAATCCGTGTTAGAGAACCGTTGGCTAGCTGGACTATTCAGTCGTCTCAGTATTTTGTCGATAAGAGCGGTGTTGTCTTTTCTCATAACTATTTTGGGACACCTTCAGTAACGATTATTGATGAAAGCAGGCTATCGACAAATACAAATTACAGCAAGGTCACTAGTCAGCGATTTCTTAACTTTATTGGACGAGCGATGGCACTTTACCGTGAGGCGAAAATACCGATCGAAAAGGTGTTTATTCCATCGGATACCACTCGGCAAGTTGATTTCCAGGTGCAGAGCGGACCTAGGCTTAAACTAACTATCGATCGAACAGTAGGGGAGCAGGTCGAAGACAGCATACGGGCGGCTAACTATTTACGGGCACGACAGGTAACTGCGAGCTATATTGATGTTCGCGTCAGCCAGAAAGCTTTCTACCGAGAAGGTTAAGCCAAACCCCACCCTATAGGTAAGTTCTATAAATGTTCTATTTATGAAATTCTGTGGAAAAACATATTATATACACAAAATCAAAAAAATCAAATAGGGCAGAGATAGCAGAGAAAAGTAGGGGAATAGAAAATAAATTTCAGAAAATGCAAATATGGACTATTGTGGATAACAATTAGAACTCGAGTTGCGATCATATAATAAATGTATGATGCATAAACGTTGCAGTTGCAACAACTAATTCAATGTAACTGAAGGTTTAGACGTAACAGCATGTGTGTTGTATTGGCATAACGTAATAGTTGCAAACTCCCAACAAAACTGACAGTAACTCCCCTAGCAGAGACATGGGAGGGGTATGTGAATGTAAGTGGGAGATAATAAATGTGTGTCGTAAAAGCTACATTGTGCGACATTAATTTAATATTGAAATAATACTTCCTCTCTATTAACTTAATGTATAATTTTTTCTTAATACAATCTTACAGTAGCTGTTGCCAATTAGCTATCACTTACCCTTTTGTGGTCGGGCTAAGTAATATTTATGCTAAGCGATACGCGATTCGCAACCAGCAAAATCAATCTATTGGTTATTTGAAGATAGATATTAATATCAACGCACAACCGCAAGAATGATAAGTTCTACAAATGTTCTATTTAGTTTTTATCGTGAGTAATCCTTCTATGTGGATGGAACTAATTAGGAAGCTGAGCCTAGCGCAGTCGAAGCACCGTTTGGTCATCTTTATTACTGACTTTTTTTGGTCGCTTTGAGGCGGTTCCCTTTTTTACTGGGGATTTAGTTTTGAGCTTGTTAGAGTGGTCAATCGACAATTCAATAGTAGATGCTGGACTCGATTTCACGTCGTCAGCTATCTGAGCTGTTTTTTTACGACGGCTACGTGTACGTTTGCGTTTTATAGTGCTAATTGGTACGTCATGGGTTTGTTCGTTTATGCCTACACCAGGAGTGCTGGTGGTCTTTGGTGTAGTTCCGGTGAGTGATGTAACGGGTGGATTCTGATCTAGGGTAGTGTCTTTGTTAGGCTGAGCTGATACCGGTGCAGTTTGAGTGTGTTGTTTCCCCTTTGCACTAAGAGCTGACATAATCATTTGCTGGACATCCTCACGTGGTCTGGCATATCGCTCACGCGTATTAGCGATAATAGTTTGAAGTAAGTCAGTCTGTGGGGGTGGTAAATTAAGTGTACGTGCACTGAACGCAGGCTGCTTTTCGCCGTTAATAACCATGTTTATAATAAAATTACGATTGTGCATCTGAAGGAGATCGTTCGGCTCAAACTGAGGTTCAAACTGCTTGGCAAGTATTGGTGAGTCATCGGCCGAGACCCGAAAGCAAATCATGGAGCCAACATTACCGAACACGGCGTTACGGACGGTGTCGCTCATTTGTGAGATATACTGATTAGCAACTGTCAGATTAAGACCATACTTACGAGCTTCAGATAAGATGGTCGCGAAACTATCGGTTGCAAAGTTCTGGAATTCATCGACATACAGGTAGAATGGTCGACGATCTTCAATATCAGGAATATCGCTACGGCTCATGGCGGCAAGTTGAATCTTCGTAACCAAGAAGCTACCCAAGATCGCAGCATTGTCTTCACCAATTAATCCCTTTGATAGATTGACGATCAGAATCTTGCCGCCATCCATAATTTCGCGAATATTAAAAGTGCTGTGCGGCTGTCCAATAATATTACGGATGATAGGATTTGCCGTGAAGGCCCCTACCTTATTAAGGACAGGAGCAACTGCTTCGGCCTGAAATTTCTCATTCCAGCTGGCGAACTCTATATTCCAAAACTGTAAGACGACGGTATCTGTACAGTATTCCAGTGTTTCTTTACGAAATTGCTTATCGGTGAGCATTCGCGTGATATCGAGCATCGTGGTGCTTGGTCGGTCTAGAAGTGCCAAAATTGTATAACGTAAAATATACTCCAGCCGTGGGCCCCAGCTCTCACCAAACATACGCTTTAATACCCCAATGACTTCTGAAGAAATGTTGGTTTTCATATTTGGATCGGTTACTTCGAGCGGATTAAAACCGAGTGGATGAGCGGTGTCTGCTGGGTTGAAGTACACAACGTCGTCAAGACGGCTAGCAGGGATAAATTTCATGTTATTAATAGCGAAATCCCCATGTGGGTCAATCACCGCGTAGCCGTGGTTATGAAAAATATCACTGAGAGCAAACAACTCGAGTGTACCCGACTTTCCTGCCCCAGTCTGGCCGATAATGTAGACGTGGCGTGAACGATCTGATCGTAACATACCAAACTGATGACTGACACCGCGGAAATTAGTGACACCAAAAGCCGAGATATTTTCATCGACGGCTGGATTACCCGTGATAACCGGTAGTACTGCTGGTGGTTCTGCGGTTTTACTACTTGCCCAGACGATGTTAGCAGTTTCAACATTGGTGTGGGGTAAATGAAAGACGGAAGCAACTTCTTCGATATTGAGAATGTAACCTCGGTCAGCGAATAACCTTGCCTTATAACGCGATAGATCTTCTTTTTTAAAACTGTCACCAGATATTTTAAAACCATTGAGATTGGTGCTGTTGAACTGTTTAAAGGTGCCTACAATTGCCTGCATTCTGAGTCTAGCGTTGGTTTGACTGTCACTGAGCACGGCGATGCGGATCTTTGTCTGATAGCCGAGTTTGGCCGCTTTCTTTTCAGCTTCGCTAATCCTAACTTTTTCTCGATCTGATAGATTGGGGGTACCAGGCTCCGACTTACTTCCCTGCTCTGGCGGTCGCCATAAAGCCTCTAAGAACATACCAATCCAGCGGATATCCAAAAAGTCGAAGCCGCCCGAGAAGAGAGCGAAAGGACTACCGGTACGAATACTCGTTGTCCATCTCTCGGCGTCTTTATGCCAGCTGTCTGGAATCGGTCGGAGTAACACCTGAATCCACATTTCTTCATCACTATCTTCGAGCTTAGCCAATGTACCAGTAATGCCCGCTAACGGATCAACTTCAAAGTTCTGAAACGTCTTAATTGGCAAAAATTCTTGATCTGACAGTGTAATCTCTGAGGTATACACGACCGGATGTTGACGCTCATGCGAAACGTAATCTTCTTCAGCAGCATAAATTTGAACAGTTGGATACTGTGAGTAAATTTGGCCTTCGACAAAGCTTTGCAGATTTTTTGGCGTCCAAACATAAAATCTAATCCGACCTCCTACCGAAGCAATTTCGAAACTAAGATGCTCCTGCATGCCGTTATTAAGCTTCAACTCTTTTTGATCGCGTAAAATACCATGGAGACTGGCAAATAACTGTTCGGCGGCAAGTTCAGATTTGTCATTCGTGCGAGGAATCTCGAGTACAAGCAAAACGCTCTCTACTTGCTTGACTGCTTGAATTTGCTGTGAATTACGCCATGCTAGGTAGAGTAATATAATCGTAGCCGGCACCCATACATACCATTGGGTAATAACTTGGAGCAGCCACGTGAGAACATTCATCTATTACATCATACCACTAACAGAGGTAAAATGCAAGCATGAGCATTCCCTTCTACAATCAGTGATTAGCTAGTATCATTTGCATTATTAGTTTAATCGGCTAGCTTCTTGGCGCGATCGGTATCTTCGGCTAATGTATAGGTGGCTTTGGCCACGCGTTTGAACATTGGTTTGCTCTGAAGATTGAGCAAAATTGTCGTTTCTTTCACCTGTCTTTTTTTCAATACACGTCGTACAATTTCATCACGGTGCAACGGCTCGTTAGCTTCACGAATAACTTCGGCGATAATGTCACTAACCGTTCCTTTACTGTAGCCCCAAGCATCGAGCGCATAAATACCGCGGCCGATTAGTACGAAGCGCTTATCTTTAATTAGTTCGTTGTGAATCGCTTGAGTAGTGACATTTTTGCGTTTAAAATCGCTTGCCTTGATAGATTTGGCGATTTCTGAAAAGTGCATTGGCTTACCGTTATCAGCCAAAATTACGTAGATTTTATCTCGAATATTTTTTGGGTTCACGGTCGGCCACTTTGTTAGCCCCCAGATACCCTTCAGTTGGGCTAAACTTTTGCTAACAGTAGCGAGGCCCTCTATGTGTTTCGGATGCTCGTAATTTAGCTTGCCATGAAGTGCTTCAATATGAATTGGTTCGCCGTGCTGTTTTATCGTTTTTACGACTTCATCGACGTTCTTTTTAATGGTTTTTTCGTCGCCATGCTCACCTATACCCACAGCGTGGTGGTAAAAATCATTTTCATTAACAACGGTCAGTTTTGGCGATAGTTCAGCTAGGAAGGCAATATGTGACTTGCGTTTTTGTGCTTCATCTTCGCCTACTAAGCGCGAGGTTAGGTCGTGCATTCGGCTCACTCGTCCATTTTCAGAAAGATCGCGAATCACGAGGCGTTCTACATCGCCGATTGAGGCGATTTTATCTTCTTCGGTTGCGATTTTTAATCGAATTAAAATTGCTTTTTCCAGTTGACGAACACGTTCGCGTGTAATACCAAGCATTTCACCAATTTGTTCTAGAGTTTCTTTGCGGTCAAATAGGCCAAAGCGACGACTAATAATCTCGCGCTCGCGGTCACGATCAACGATTCCAAGCGCGTCATCAACGGCCTGTCTGATAGATGTCTTTGCTGTGTTTGTTGACGTTTCGTCCATATGGGTGAACGCAATCCTCTCTGCCACCTGCGGTTTACATGTTAATTCATTTTGCTTGCGTTTGTATACATTATAGAACAAATTAATTCATATGTCAAATGTATCTCGTAACATTCTTATTATAGCACATGTTTGGTGCTTATGGTAAATAGTATTTTCGGACTTTTTTGTATTAAAAAGGATGGTTTTGCTAACCATACTTTCAAGATATGTCAAAAGTTGATTCCAGCGTAGAGAGGTTATTTACCGCGACGACGTCCTTTTTTCGCAGGAGCCTCAGCCAAAAGCAATTTAGCCTGTTCATGTGTAATCGCTTCGGGCTTGGTGTCTTTTGGTATTTTAGCGTTTTTAGTACCATCGGTGATATAAGGCCCAAATCTTCCCTTTAATACTTTGATACCATCACCAAAATTAGCTATGTTTTTCTCGGCTTCTGCCTCGAGTTTGGCTCGGTAAAGCTCCTGAGCTTTTTCGAGACTGATATCGTGCGGGTCTTCGGGCTTTATACTAACGAATAATTTTCCTATCTGAATATACGGCCCAAAACGGCCAACGTTTGCTTTGATGTCTTGGCCATCCTCGGTTTTCCCTACCAAGCGAGGCAAGGTAAATGCTTCGAGAGCTTGGTCGAGCGTAACGGATTCAATCCTCGCTCCCACTGGCATCGGTGCAAACTGCGGTTTTTCACTGTCATCACTTCCATTAAGCTGTAGCATTGGTCCGAAGCGTCCAAATCGGGCAATGATCGTCTTACCCGTTTTGGGATCAACACCGACTTCGCGGCTGCTACCTACCTTGCTACGGTCGATTTCACCCGATTTTTCGATCAGTTCATGAAACGGCACGTAAAAGTCGCTCAACATTTTGCCACGACTCAGCGATCCGCTAGCGATGTCATCAAAGTGCCCTTCTACCTGGGCGGTAAAGTCGTAGTCAACTACTTGGCTAAAGTGGTCGCCTAAAAAGCCGGCGATTAACTCACCAGCCGGCGTGGGTAGTAATTTTCCTTTGTTTGAGCCGGTTTTTTCTTGGACGATTTCTCGGGTGACTCTACCGTCGAGTAATTCAAGCTGAATGACATCGCGGGGCTCTCCTTCGCTGTTGCCTTTTTCGACATACCCGCGAGTCTGAACTGTATCAATAATAGTAGCGTAGGTACTTGGCCGACCAATACCGAGTTCTTCAAGTTTTTTAACCAAACCTCCTTCAGTGTAGCGAGCTGGCGGCTTAGCGAATAGCTGTCGCGCGACAAGGGATGAATGCGCAACAAAATCACGTGTCTTCAGCGGAGGTAGAATCTCTTCTTTGCCGGCACCATAGACTCGTAAGAATCCGTCAAAAATAATGATCTGGCCTTTTGCCTCGAATGTATGCTTGCCTACACTAGGTGTAATCGAGATCAGAGTATTTTCAAGCTTAGCTTGACTCATCTGGCTAGCCAAAGTACGTCGTCGAATGAGATCGTATAGCTTCTGGTCGTACTCGTTATCTGATGCAGTTTCGAGGCTCATGTCAGTTGGTCGAATGGCCTCGTGAGCCTCTTGGGCGCTAGCTGATTTGGTGGTAAATTTACGTACGGTTGAATATTCTGGGCCATAGAGTCGCTTAATATAATCTGTTGCACTGGCGATCGCTTGGCCGCTCAACGTAACGCTGTCGGTACGCATGTAGGTAATCTTTCCAGCTTGGTAAAGCTTCTGAGCACTGGCCATGGTGGCTTTGCTACCAAAACTGAGCTTGGCGTTGGCCTCCTGTTGCAAGGTGCTGGTGGTAAAGGGTGCACCAGGGTTACGGCTGCCGGGTGTTTTTTTGACGCTGCTAACAGTGAAGGTGGCTTTTGCGATGCTTTCGAGATAGCTTTTCGCTTCTTTTTCAGTGGCAAAGCGGGTAGTAAGTTCAGCTTTAAATTCTTGTTTTCCGTGGTAAAAAATAGCCGATACTTTAAAACTGCTCGAGCCTTCAAATTGGCGAATTTCATTTTCGCGTTCGACTAATAGTCGTACGGCCGGACTCTGAACACGACCAGCTGATTTACCGCCAGGCACCTTACGCCACACCACCGGACTTAGTTCAAAGCCAACAATTCGATCAAGCACTTGGCGAGCCTGCTGGGCTTCGACTAGCTGCATATCGATTGTTCGTGGCTGCTCGACCGCTTTCTTAATAGCCTCTTTAGTAATTTCGTGAAAAACGATTCGTTTTGTTGTAGCTGGATTGAGCCCTAATACTTCACATAGGTGCCATGCAATCGCCTCCCCCTCGCGATCTTCATCGGTAGCGAGCCATACTTCATCGGCTTCTTTGACGGCTTTTTTGAGGGCTGTAATTACCTTTTTTTTCTCAGGATCAACCTCATACACAGCGGCGAAATTGTTTGTGACATCAATTGGTGGTTGACCTGTCTTGGTTTTTTTAGCGATTGAACGAATATGTCCAATACTCGAGAGCACCGTAAAATCCTTACCGAGGTATTTCTCGATAGTTTTTGCCTTGGCTGGACTTTCAACAATCACTAAATTTTTCATGCGTGTGGTTTACTATACTCGCTCGTTTAATTGGTTTGCAACTGATTATACTAGCGTTTTCGCTGGTAAAATGCAAGTTCCTTCATAAAAATCATCGATAATAAACTTAATTTGTTAAAAATACGAAAAATCTGTTGACAGAAACGCAACATAAGCGTAATATAAGGGTCATCGCCCTATAAAAGCGAATACAAAGACATTTTATTACTACCTAAAATTGACAGGTGTGTTATAAAGTGATATAATAAGAAGATAGACGTTCACCGCATCGAACGCTCTGAGCGCCTTACTCGTCAACCCTAACAAGGAGAATATATGATTGAGTCGGCTAGCAATTTTGGATGTGCGAATCGTACCACTAACGGTGGGCATGCTCTTAGGGCTTCTAATGGTAACGGCGAACTTTATAGGGTAGACGATCGGCATCTTGAGGGAGAGTTTACCCTGCCATCTGATGCTGCGAGTGAACTTGAGCCATACTACCTTGAAGAAGCAGCTATTGTGATCGGCGAGCTAGCGCGTGATTGTGTCGAAAGAGGTGAACTTGAGTATCCGCCTGACGTTTCTGCTACATTAGAACTTGCAACAGGGTTATACGATGAACATTTTGCCCACGAGGGATTTGATCGATCTATGATTATTGAAATGTTTATAGGAGCACTACTCGAGAGTACTAAAGCTAAGCGTGAGGAGAGTAGCACAACTAACCCTGCGTCTGGCAGATCAGACGCTCCTTTAAAGTTTGACGAAGCAGGCTACATGGAAGAAGTTTTAGGGGTGCTGCGGGATGAAACAAAAGTTGGCCTAGCGGCCTAGCTGAGCCCCCACTGATTGGCGCCAAGGGGCCGAATAGCTCCATTAATTTCGAGCATGGTAAGTGCAATCGAGAGCTCACTGGCACTCACCTTGGCGAGTTTTTGGATATCGTCGCCATTACGTACACCTGAAGTGATTAGCTCGATTACTTTTGTTTCGAGTGGTGTGTCGCCACGCGGCAATGTCGGCTGTAGTGGCATACTCTGCGGTGCAATGACTTCTAAGATGTCTCTAACATGCGTTACTGGCATTGCCCCCTGTTTGATGAGCTGATTGCAGCCGAGGCTCATTGGACTAGTGATATTACCGGGTACGACGAATAGGTCCTTGCCTTGAGTAAGGGCGTGACCGGCTGTGTTAAGTGTACCGCTACGACTAGCTGCTTCAGTAATAATCACGACATCCGCAATGCCGCTCACGATTCGGTTACGTTCTAAAAACCGGTGTGACATCGGTTCTACACCAGGCTCATATTCACTAATAATCGCTCCGCCGCTAGCAATGATCTGATCACCAAGCTGTCGATTGGTCGGTGGATACAGGCGGTGTAGTCCATTTGCTTGAACCGCAATGGTTACACCCCCTGCATCAAGCGCTGCCTTGTGTGCAATAGCGTCAACACCGAGTGCTAGACCGCTAACGATCACCACACCGCGGCGAGAAAGTTCAGTTGCTAGAGTGGTTGTGACCTCTTGTCCATAGGAAGTGGGCTTACGTGTACCAACAATTGCGACTGTTGGTACTCTCGTATCGGGTAATTTACCAGTGTAATACCATGTACTGGTAAGATCGGCTATACAGCTCGCTACCTGAAGATATGGGTGGTTAAGAGGATTGATTTTATTGATTTTCTGCATAATTATTACAAAAACTATTGACACAATGTCAAATGAATGATAAAATGCAAGATGATTGATCATATCTGCGAGATTGATCAAGCACCTTATACCCCCCTATTCTAACAGAGTTTTCTTTTAGAAAGCTCGACTATGTTAGGTTGTGTGTAATGGCTAGCGGAAGTATCTACCCTCCACTGACGCTGGTACTCTAAACATTACACGCATACTAACCCCTTTAACTACCCCTTTTCAAGGCTGTTCTTATCTGTAGTGACTATCGAGTAGTGCATCAATGATGCAGGCGTCCACATACGTGAGGTTATTGTGCGAGCGCTTCACTTCAAGGCAAGCTCAGGGTGGGTTGAAGGGTAAAATGGCACCAGGTGATGCCCACCCTTACCTGGTGCTTTTTTATTTTACTGGGTATGGTGCTATACTGTGAGTATTGCTACGCGTGATAGGCACTTGTGGACTCCGTAGCCACTTCAAACTCGAATCTCCATCTTTGATAAGACCATAAATAGTAGGAATAATAACAATGGACTATCTAACAGTTCTCTTTTGGTCAGTGATTAGCAGTGTATTTTCGCTCGTAGGTGGGATTGCGGTGATGTCGAATAGTAAAATACGCCGATTGGCGGTGCGCTATGGCTTACCTTTTGGCGCAGGCGCGTTACTAGCGGCAGCTTTTTTGAATGTATTACCTGAAGCTGCTGAGGGGAGCAATATTCACGAAGCAGTGACATATGCGCTTAGCGGATTTCTGATATTTTTTATATTAGAACGATTACTTGGCTGGTTTCATCACCACGAAAGCCATCACCACGATAAAATTCACGGCGCAAAAAACAGCACCCATCAGTGGCTCGTAATCATTGGGGACACATTACATAATGCGATTGACGGCGTCGCGATTGGAGCGGCGTTTTTGGTGAATCCGGCTGCAGGTATGGGTACGGCAATCGCGGTGGCGGCGCACGAGATACCACAAGAGATTGGTGATTTTGGTATTCTGCTCGGTAAGGGAATGCGACCGAATCGAGTAGTGTTGGTTAACGTTCTTAGCGCATTAGCCACGGTGACTACAGCCACAGCTGTATTTGCGATGGGTAAAACAGCCGATATCAATCCAGCTCCCCTACTTGCGGTGGCAGCCGGATTTTTCATTTACATTGCGGCGAGCGATATCATTCCAGATATACATGAAAAGACGCGGCGCGAAGGTAATGTTCAGGCGCTGATGTTACTAGTTGGCGTAATTGTATTGGCTGTAGTGATTCAACTAACACCGCATGAACACGAGAGTTCAGACACTGGCTTATCGGCTCCCTTGAAAGGCCCTAGTTGTATCGTTACTGATGAACATGGTGATCAACACCAGCTAGGATTCGAAGCCTGCAGCTAATTTTTGTCGTTGTCCGGCAGCGAAAGTGTAGTTGATGTAAAATTATTGGTGCAGAAAGCATCGATAAGCGCGAGAATGTCTGGTGTGAGTTTACTAAGTTGTTTTTCTTCAGTTTGACTAAATTTTGTTAAAACAAAATCGACATCGTTGGTACGTCGATCGACAGTGTTTATGCCTACACGTATTCGAGCAAAATCGCTTCCACAGTGAAGGTTGAGTGATTTGATGCCGTTATTGCCAGCGTCACTGCCGCCAATACGGGTGCGAACGGTGCCAAGCATGAGAGAGAGGTCGTCGTGAATGGCTAACATGTCGGAGGTATCAATCTGGTAAAAATCCATTATTTTCCGCACTACTTGCCCGGTTTGGTTGTAAAAACTCAGTGGTTTTACGAAAAGTATTTTTTCATTGTTACGTGTTTCTTCAGCTATCAAGCTATCAAAACGCGCTTTTTTTACCCAGTGAAGGTCTAGTTTATTAATAACCTGCCAAGCTGTATTGTGACGGGTTTTTTCGTAATCAGGGCCAGGATTGCCGAGGGCAACGATGAGTTTCATAGTGTGTATTGTAGCAGACCTGTGGTCTGGCTTGCTTTTGTTATACTTTTCAATATCTATTTTGTAGTATATAAACATTGATAAGATTGTATTAAATGTTATAATGAAAATGTGCTTGGGAACG
>JBDHUM010000015.1:0-25551 GCA_039809125.1 Saccharimonadaceae bacterium (SeqCode)
TGACTGCTAGCAACCTTAAGCCCAAAGGTGAGCGTAAGTTCAAGTTTGACCGTTACCGCTTGGGTCATTAGTGCCAAAGCACCAACCGTTGCGACAACCTGCGTCAGCCTGAACGTGCGACGTAGGGCTGTATAGCACCTGCGTACTCTCATTATACCACAAAACAGTCTATTGTGCTAATGGCTATCTGTTGAACACGTTATTTTCTGGTATAATAACCATTGTCTTAAGTCGTTACAATTCGCAATAAGAAACCGTCGGTTTTCGCCGTTCGGCATTTCACCATAGAAAGGGGCATCGCCCGAAACAATTGGTGAAAGCCTGTTGCGGACAAGACGACTTAAGACACCGTTGGCGGTGTCCCTTTTTATTTAGAGCATTTTCAACGGTCATATCAACTAAAGCGAGGAACGCTTAAATGAAAGACCGCAAAACATACAAAATATTAACCGCTTGTAGTTTCATACTACCGATTAACCGCTGGTATTTAGGCAACGGCAAGGGTGCTATTGGACGAAGTATCAGTGCGAACTATCTACTTATGGGCTGGCTTGGCGACCTGTTCTATATGGACAAGACTTTTGACGAGGCTATGGCAAAACGAGGCTTTGCAAATACTAATATTCGTAACGAACAAGGCAAATAGACACCAGTTATTTTGTTGGCATAAACGCCGATTGTTATACCGTCCTCTGTTTGTGGCGGAAAGCTAAGTTGGGCGATTTTTTGACGTCCACCTCTGTTCGTGATTGTTGGGTAAAACACCAAAAATAAACTAATTTGTGAGAGCGGTAAAAATGTAGGTAGGCAGTAAGTTTACCCTAACTCCAAAATGAGCCAAGGCAATGGGTAGGGGGGCTATAAAGCTGTTAAAATAGGGCTATGCAAGACCAGCCAGCAACTAACATCATACAGCTTGAACTTCACGTTCCTAGCTTTGAGTTGGTTAAAGACTACTATGGCAAGCTCGGCTTTGAGACGGTTTGGGAGCGTGTGCCAGAGGACGCCAAGGGCTACCTAGTTCTGCAAAAAGACGGTAACACCCTCTGCTTTTGGGGTGGCAACGACGCAATTTACAGCCAACCTTACTTTAAGCGATTTCCGAAAGATACAGTTAGGGGTTACGGCGTCGAGGTAGTCTTGCTCGTTGATGATATAGAAAGCTTTTACGAGCAGGTCAAAGATGTCGCAAATATAGTTGAGCCACTCATTGAACAGCCTTGGGGCTTGAAAGATTTTAGGTGCACTGACCCATTTGGCTACTACCTGCGATTTACTAGTAAACACAATATTTTAGATAAAGGTAATGCGGTTGATTAAATGACAAACCCCGAATTACAAGCCACACCCGAAAGAGTTGTCCTTAAAAGCGATACCGACAGTGTCCAGCTCTTGCAACTTGTGCCTCAAGACGCAGATAGCTACTTTGGGCTTATCGCTCAAGACCCAGACCACCTACGCCAACACGGCGACAAGACAGCAGACAAGTACCCTACGCCTGATGTCGTACGAGACAGTATTGTGCACCCCAAAAACCCTGCTAAATATCGTTTTGGTATCTGGGACAATGGCGTAATGGTGGGTAGTAACAACCTCACTCCAGAGGACAATAACAGAGCCGAATTAGGCTCTTGGGTAGGTAAAGAACATACTGGGCAAGGTTATGCAGGACGGGCTCGTGCTCTATTGGTCGACTTTGCCTTTAATCAGCTAGGGCTAGACGAGGTGCATTGCGATATTGTGGTTGGTAATGAGCCAAGTAAACGCTCTGTAGAAAAGTCTGGGTTCACTCTAGTAGGTGATTTTGTTGATGATGAGGGAGTACACAAGTGGCGATACGTACTCAATAGACAGCCTCAATAAAGCTAGTAGCTCTAGGTGTGTAAGTCTAGCGAGGCACTAACACACTCTTATAGTTTGCATATGGAACAGCCAGAATATCACGCCACCGTTGTACTTCCAGCCTCTGCACAGCAAAGCTATCAAGGCTAATCGGGTGTATAACTTTTGCCTCGTTGAGCACCATTGAAATATATCAATTTCATATCTGTTAAGCACCGCCGAAAGCGGTGTTTTTTAAATGCGTCCACGCAGGCTTTATCCAAATCGTTATAATAAAAATATGCAAGAACCAACAGCAGGCGCATTTATTGAAGATTTGAAAAAGAATCACTCTGCTGAGGCTGGCAAGAAAAACGTCTTTTTTGAGGACGGTGGGGATAAATCCAAGGTCATAGGCGTGCGTATGAAAGTTGTTTTTGACCTTGCCAAAGAATACGCCCATATGCCACTCCCCGAAGTCAATAAGCTACTGGATAGTGAATTGTACGAAGTACGGCTTGGCGCAGTCAGCATCATGGATTTTAAAACTCGCGCCAAAAACATCACAGAAAACGAAAGAAAAGCGTTATTTGACCTGTATATCCATAGGCACGACCGCATAAATAACTGGGGCTTGGTTGATCGTTCTGCTCCACGAGTCATTGGGCAGTATTTGCAAGATAAGCCAAAGGACGTACTGTATAGTCTCGCTAAATCCAACCGAGTTTCCGAGCGTCGTACTGCCATAGTCGCTCCACTATGGTTTGTGACTAAACAAAATGATGTAAAGGACGCCCTGGGAGTAGCTGAAATATTGGTGAATGACAATGAAGAACTGATTAACTCTGCCCTAGGCGCAACGTTGCATTATGTCGGAGTGGCAAATGCAGCTGAACTGGAAAAGTTTCTGGACAAGCACCACCAGGCTATGCCGAAAATTACCCTACGTTTAGCAGTAAGAAAACAGGAAGCTCTAAAGAAAAAATATAGATGAACCTAGCTACCTAAAAGGTCGCCAGATAAGTTGAACATCTCAACCAAATCTCGTGGTTTGTAGGTATCGCAATTGCTGTGATTAAGGATTAGAATTATTCCCACTATCTGGCACCATGAGATTAAGTAAGACTCAAACATTTGACATCATAACGATGAGGTTAGCGATTGGGAAAATAGTTAACCGGAAAGGTGCCCATGACACACCACTTGGAGGATCGCTGCATTAATGATTAGGAGATGGATTGGCAATAAACTATAGTTTTTAGCGTGCTGGAGTTTGTTTGCTTATCTTAAATTTACCTTGGAACACTGAGCTATCTTGAATCTTTTGTATAGCGTAGCCATCTATAAATTTAGAAGTTTTGGTGTCATATGCTTTTGTTATAAGTAAGTCGTCATATTGTCGGATTAGTAATTGCTTAGTATTGTTCCGGGAAGAGACTACAAGATACTCTCTCGACATAGTCGCTTGACCATTTGCTGCCATGGCCACAAGGCTAAGTGAGTAAGAAAGAAACATAAAAATAATTAATAGTCTTTCTACGTTAAATTCCGCATATTTTTTAGCATAGTATTGTTTTCGACTTTCATCAAATTTCTTAAAATATAGCTCAAGCGTCTTTTTCCTCTGCTTTTTGTCTAACCTAAGTCGGAATAATAACGGATTAAATAACGAAAACACTAGTCCGATTAGAGTACCTATGGCGAAAAATGCTGCTAACTTTTGAAATTCAATGAAATATCCACTGATAAAAAATCCTACTATTAGTAGGCTGACAGTGACATACAGAAAGTGTACGACGTCATTTATGACCACATACATTAGCCGCTTTCTATGCTGATTTTTTGACGACTTCTGATGTATTCTATCGCGAATACGTCTTTCAAATTGTGTAGCTAGTTCAAGCACGGTAAAGATTGCAATAACAATTAGCAGGCTCTGAAAAATTGTAGTTGGATATACCTGAACAGCATCAAAAGCAACCCCATAGGCCGACAAGTATACATATTCAAACAGAATTGCGGCAATATATCCATACATGGTAAACAGAAATAGAGCTAAAGTGACATTTACCTTTAAGATACTAAAAAGCCATAAGTTGTTACCGGGTGTATCCGTTCTCACGATACGATAATTATATAACTATTTATAAAAGATAGGGGTTTTTTATAAGACTAATTCTGAAGTTAGTTTAAATTGCTCAACAGTATTTCTTTATCTAGATAAATCTAGCATCACTACATCAATGATTAGAAATATGTTAATCAGGGTAACACTCTGTAGCTGTCATTGTTTGTTACTAGATGGGTATGTGGAAGTCAACTACTGTAGACGGATGTCTCGGAGAGCTTGCGGACGGACAGCGAGCCAGTTTGCAGGATCTGCGCGAGAAAATTATGCGTAATATCCCGAACGACGAGGAAAAAATCGCGTTTGGCAAACCGTTTGCTACCTAGGAAGTCGTCAAACTCCAACTCGAAGAGATGGGCGTGTAGCAGATTAAACTGAGCGGCTAAAGATTTTAAAACTTGCGGGCTTATTATTGGCACGTTTGTTATAATTTGAATATAGAAGCTTATGGAAACAATCAGGCAAAAATTAGCAAATCAAAACGTTTGGGTGCGGGTGGTATATGCCGTCATACTTTATATATCGATTTTCATTGCCACGACCATCGTGAGTTATTTTCTTTTACCCGAAGGGATGCTGAAAAACAAGAATCCAGCTCAAAATTGGGAAATGTCGCGAAGCGTCCTAACGGCCGCCTTACAAATATTTGCATATAACTTAGGCTCGGTTGTACTTATAGCAATTGTGAGTTTATTTGCTAAAAAGAACAAAAACGAACAACGATACATCTCACTTGGATACTTGGTGATGTTGATACTGGTTGTAATAAACGGCGTCGTACTCGGAACTTGGTCATTCGCAATAGGCTCCCCGCCCGTCCCACTTCTCGACAGGCTGCTTGGTATCTTTGATATCTTTCATAGAGCTGCGCTATGGGAAATGATTGGCCAAATATTTATCCTATCAGGACTCGCAAACATTGCCATCGTCAGAACAAATGCCAAAAGAACGGTTGCGCGAAAGATGACTGAGGTGAAGCTAACATACGCTGAAAAAATTGTTTTGATCAGTGGGCTAGTATTAATGTTACTGGGCGCAGTCATAGAGGCAATTGCTATCGTCGCAATATCTCAATATTAATCAAACAAAAAAACAACCATGTTATTATTGAATTATGTTAGAACACATTCACATAGTCCCATTCATTGTCGCAACGCTCGTTAGTATGATTCCAGCTATGATCTGGTATACAAATAAGACGTTTGGTCCGTCCTGGAGGAGGCTAACCGGCATCAACCCAAAGCAATCTGAAAATGCAGGGTTCAAGCCAGTGATACTAACTCTTTTTGCCAATGCGGTCACGGTGCTCGTGATAATGGTTCTCATCAGTATCATCAGTGCGTACTTCAAAGTAGACTCAATCGCAATCGCACCGGCTGTAGGGTTTGTCACTTGGCTGGCTTTTTCGGCTACAACGCTCGCAACGCACAATGCCTTCGAACAAAAGCCGACTAAACTGACATTGATAAATATCGGGTATCAGCTCGTTCTCTTTTTGCTGATTTCATTGACAATTGGTCTGATGATACGCTAGTATGCCATATAACGAAAAAATCGCCGATATTGTTCGCGGGCAATTACCACCAGGTTTAGAAATACAAGAAAAGAAAATGTATGGCGGACTTGTGTTTATGGTTAATGGCAAAATGTGTATTTGCGTGGGTGGCAGTGAGCCCGATGTCGTGATGGTCCGTGTTGATAAGGACCTATACCCGGAACTACTAAAGCGCAGAGGCGCAGTCTCGACAATAATGCGCGGCCGTGAAATCAAATGATATATTCAATTAGATAGTAGTGCTTTGTCCGACATTGAGTTTTGGGTAGGGCAAGCTCTCGACTTTAATAAAAAGCTTATTACAGAAAGTCATCACTAGGAAATTACCTTATGGCAGAAAACACAATGACGAGCGATTTTACCGACAAACCAACCACGCAAGCATATTTCAAAACAATCAGCAATTTTGTAGAATCACTTAGACCGAGCAAGCGCGAGTCGAAGGCTCAAATTAGCTACGGCATCAAACGTAAATTCATTTGGTTTTGGGCGTACGATAAAACACCGGATGGCACACTGTACATGATGGTATGCCTAGATAAAAAACTCTCTGATTCATTATTCCACTACGTCAAACAATCAAGCCCAAACCGATGGAATCATCATATAGAAGTCAAGTCTAAATCAATCGCCGAGAGTAAAAGCCTAAAGGATCTCGTGCGAGCAGGTTACGAATTTGCTGGAAAATAGCCTCGTATCTATTATCAGTGTCTTATTTATCAAGAAGCTCGATTAGATTATTTGTTGTTTTCCAATTTCGTATAGTGATAGATTTATAGATAGGTTTAGTGGTTATTTTCACCAAGTACCCTTTTGTGGCATTTGGGTTAGATACTGATGGCCTCTGGAAATAAATAACGTTATCACCATACCAAAGTTTCTCGATACCATCGCGAACTTCAATCTGCTTGGTGGCTTCATTCATACTGACGTCTATCAGAAAAATTACATCGTAACGATAGTCTGGATTTTCAGTTTCAAATTTCTTAGGTGCATTTGCCACAATTTTTCTAAATGCTTTCTCACTGATCGCGAGCACCTTGATGAGCTGGCTATCCAACTTAAATTCTTGCGACAAAACTGATTCTATTTTTTTACAGATTGAGTTCTCGCTCAAATCAGATGTTAACACTATGTTGCCACTTTGAATGTACGTCGTAACATTCTCAAAGCCTTCTGTCTCAAGACACGATTTTATCTGGCTCATCGAAAGCTTGTTTTTGCCTCCAACATTTATTCCACGCAGCAGTACGACATACTTCTTCATATGCACTATTATACCGCTATATTGTTTCAGATGGTCGGTATTTTCTAGACGTAAGGTTGGAGATACGCTAGTTTTCCGAGGTGAACCCGAACAGAAATTTTATAGTATATTTTCTGACTTTACGAGCCATTGTTGGCTCGTTTTGTTATACTGCATATATGATCGAGGTAACTGCGTTACTAGTTCTATTTATTGTCGCCTACATAGTTGTGTCAACTTTAGGATTTGGGCTTTATCTCATAATTTCACGCGTAAAGGGCACTTCGATTTGGGATATGTTAGAGATCAAAGATAATAAAGCTTACCAATTAACTCAAAAATTTTTACCGCTCCTCAACTTAGTAGTATGGACAGTCTGCTCATATGTTTACTTTTCAATCGCGTCAGATGATCATTTATTTACTATTGCACTGATCTGGTTAATCGGAGCACTGGTAGTAGACTATGTTGGATTTGTACTGATAAAGCATCCACTGTCGGTAGATCACAAAGGTTTTTATATCGGTCAATTCCCATGGATCTACTTCACATATGCCGCTGTCTTCGCAGCTCCCTTTATCGCATCATTTTTTATATAGATCGCATTGAATAATAAAAGATGTTGGCTTATACACTATAATGTATTACTATATAGTGGTAGTAAGCAATACTATATAGATAAGGAGGTGCACGATTGGATGACATAACAGAAATGATGAAGGGCTTGCTTGAAGGCTGCGTGATGGAGATCATAAGCCGCGGGAGCACATATGGATACGAAATTACGCAGCAATTACGAAAACTTGGTTTTGAAGATGTCGTTGAAGGCACAGTCTATGCCATTCTCATTCGGCTGGAAAAAGCAGAGAACGTCAGCATAGACAAAAGACCGTCCGAGATTGGCCCACCGCGCAAGTTTTATAGCCTGACGGAATCAGGCATGCGCGAACTGACGCTCTTTTGGGACAAATGGGAATTCGTGTCATCTAAAATTAATCAATTGAAGGAGTATTAATATGACAAACCTCATCAGCAAAATGATCGGCGACAAAAAAGAATGGAAAGCGATGGAAAAACGACTAACCGCTCTCCCGGACGAATTTCACCAGACTTACGACGAGATCAAAAAATATGTTTGAAGAAGCCGCCGCCAACGGACGCAGTGTTGTGGACGTGACAGGCAAGAATGTCGCTGCTTTTTGTGACGAGTTCACGAAAGATTCACACACCTACACCGACAACTGGCGCGACAAACTCAATAGCGCCGTAGTTAAAAACACAAAAAACTAACGAATATAGCAAGCGGTCCATTGTCTGGTTCGTTCCCTTTGATTTTGCCATCTCCTGCATTGGATATAACGTATAACATGCGGGGTCTACGACCGCCCAAGGTGAATTCACTACATCTGAAGGTGTTTCATCAGCTCAAACACCACAAACGCTGGCCAGAAAAATGCTTTCACCACACCAAATACACCGAGCCAAAATCCGGTAGCTGTAGTGATGTAGTAGAAAATTGCGCCCACCACGCCTATGCCGTATACTGCATCACCGCCACCGGCGCGATACCCTTTTTTGTGATTACATCTACATTCGTCCTTTGTCATACATCCTCCTTATACTTTGTATTGTATACCTGTCCTACATTTTCACAATACATAGGCGTATACTACAAAGTACAAGGAGGTGTTATAAAGATGAAACAATGTCAAAGTTGCGGTATGCCGCTCGAAACCAAAAAGGCCGGAGATTGTCGCGGTAGCGAAAAAGACGGTAGCAAAAGTGAAAAATGGTGCAAACTGTGCTATGAAAATGGTGAATTCATAGGCAAAGATTGTACACTTGAAGATATGCGTAAAATCGTAGACGATGCACTCAAGGAAAATGGCAGCGGACGAATTATGCGCTGGATGGCACAAAAACAATTACCTTCTCTTGAACGTTGGAAAAACAACTAAATACTTAAAAACATCCTCTTCGTCAAGGTTTTGTTGGTGAGCATGAGTATTTTTCTGCTATACTTGATGGCATATGAGTATAGCGGCGCGCCGACTAATGAGAGTTCAGCGGGGAACTTTGGAACCACCCTATACAGGTCCCATAACGCTTGCTATGTCCGGCATATGGGGTGCGGGATTCCAAAATGCTGGTGACAAAGCGAAAGCATCGATTCATCCTACTATTGCTGGGGGGTTAGTAACAGGTGCCGATGTAGCTGGAGTCCACATATCAGAAGACTATGGCGACGATTGGCATATGACTAACGAAAACCTTATTCCTGATTATGGGACAAGAGTGGCAACTGTGCGATGGTCCGAGACAACCGCTAATCGGCTGTATTTATTTGTATGTGCTTACACAAGCGCGAGCGGACGGCTTTATGTAGGTGATTACGTTTCTTCAACCAAATCCATTAAGTGGAACAAGCTTGCCGATGTAGGAGCAGGAGCGATGGCAGACAGCGCTAATGGAGCACCCGGTGAAGGAGGTATTAAACATCCTCGTCAAACGGGCAAGAAATTAATGTTGCTCGACGAAAGTAACGGCTATATATACATAGGCACCATCAATGGAATTTACCGCTACACAATAACAACAAAGGCAATTATACAGTGGCAACTTACAGATAAATGGATAACATCCCTAAGTTTTGATCCAAATACGCATGCAACTATGTTTGTCACAGCTGACGGCATGGGTTCAAATTCTGGAATTGATGGCCCTGCAGGAACTGGTGGCGCGTGGCAAATAACTAACGCACTCACAAGTCCCACTATTACAGAGTCACACAACATTGTGGGAACATTTCCTCAAGCTTGCACAACTGTGAAAGTGGGCAGTAACACCCATCTTTACGTAGCAACCGGCGCTGATAAAATAGTCCGCTGGAATGGAAATAAGCCATTTAGTGATGCGACCGGCTGGTCCAATGTAACGAACAATCTTAATGCTGATTCTGAAAGCCTTACATCTGTTCGTTGGTCTGGCATAGATGCTACTGTTGAAAGCGGCAATGCTACGCTTTTAGTTACCGATTCGTGCAATAGCAATGGACGTTCTGGTGGCACGGTAGCATGGTCTTTCAACGGAGGTAACTCCTGGACAAAAACATTCACCATGAATAAGAATATTAACGGTGTTGCCGCAAACGGAGAATGGTGGTTTGCGCGGAACGAATACTCTAACGATAGTCTGCTCATTGGCGGTCCAATATTCGATAGCGTAAATCCAATTATCGACCCTGATGATCCAAGTCGCTGGTATATAATGGGGCGTTCAGGTGCGTGGCGAACAAAAAATCGTGGTAGCAGCTGGCATCCAATTGTAAAAGGCATGGGAGTCACTATGGGTCACAGCATCTCATGTCTTGAGAATCAGCCCGATATGGTTATGGCGGGCGATACCGACTGGACATCATTTTTTTCTGAAGACGGGTTAGCCACTCAACCCAAACTATGCAGAAAGCTCGGCGAGGTTTGTTGGGTAATCAGTGCCAAAGAGTTTCCAAATGGAGTATCAACAGATAACACAGTTGTCCTAAGTCTTGGTAGCCGCGATGGAGACCCTGGATCGAAAGGGAACATTGTGGTACATCGGAATCCTTGGGGAAATCCATCTGGAGCTTGGATGCATCAAATAGCGGATGGAAAATTACTACCTGGTGTTACTTCGGTAGATTCTACACCTCGATGCCTCGGAAGCTCAGTAGCACAAGTTGGCTCGAATGAAATAGTGCTTGGTGTTTTTCAGGGCAAAGGCTTATTTAGAAAACAAGGTCTTTATATAAGCTCGACTAACCAGGGCGGCTCATGGGATGCAGTAGCGGGAATGTCTGGGGTGGGAACATCAAAATTTAGATTGGCTAGTTTTGCCTGGTCGAAAAATAATCAAAATATAGTTTGGATGTGCGATGTCGGTAGCAATACGATAGCCAGATCTATCAATGCTGGAATAACTTGGGATAGTTTCGCACATTCTGGTGGTCTTTCGCAATTTTCAACCATTCGTGCTGATAGAGCACACGTTGGAGTTTACTATTTTGTAGGTAATGGTTCGATATGGCGTATTACAAATGGAGATGATCCGCTGCCCACTCTAACCCAAATCAATGCTCCTACATCAAACAATTCTCCAGGCTGTATAGCCGTCCATCCCACCAGCGGTCGCGTTGCAATAACAAGCCTAGATTCTGGAGGCAAAGAGCCTTGCATTTGGACAATCGACTATGGCTCAAGCACCTATGTTAAACGTAATGTTCCGGGATGGAATAATGTCGGATATGTTGAACCTCACAGTATAGCATGGGATATCGGAGATAAATTGTACGTATCACTATATGCTGGCTATGTCGTGGTACAGGGTCTCAACACAGCGTAAGTAATGCGAGCATTCTGTTGAGTACTTTTTTACTGAGTGTGACACGAAACTTATTAGTAACTAAAACGGATAATACATCTTTAGTTTAGTCGACTAGTATTCGACGAACATCTTGATTGAGCCCGGTGAGTACGCTGTAATTTAACAGCGAATGACGATACGAAATATTATCAATTGAGTTTTTATCGTTCGTAATATTACTATAGACAGTGACCTCGTCGCCTACCTTAGTGTTCAGGCCATCGAGATTAACTATCGTGTGGTTCATGCAAACGCGTCCAACGACTGGAATGAAATGAGAGCCGACTTTTAACTGCCCCTTGCTGCTCAAATTAAGACTAACCCCTTCATAGTAGCCGGCTGGGAGTATGCCAATCTTCATGAGCTCCGGCGCTGTAAATGTATAATTGTATCCAACCTGATCACCTTTTTCCAGCTCAATAACTTTTGTAATTGTACTAATAAACTTTAGTGCAGGGCGCAAGCTGCTTAGCCGGTTGTGTAATGTGTGATCTTGAGAGAAAGGGTTGAGTCTGTACAGACCAATTCCTAGACGGAAAGTATTGGCATGCCTCGATCTAGCTTTTATACTGCCTGCACTCTGTGCCACATGCAGAATAGCTGGAGTTGCACCTGCTTGGTATATGGTTTCTACACAGCTATCAAACCGATCAACAGCTTCATCAACCGTTTTTTGGTCTTCGCCATCGCTATCTGCAAGATGACTCATCACTCCTTCAGGCGTTAGGTTTTTGTACGATAAAATACGGTTTGTTAATTTCACGATGTCTTCTTTTTGAGCACCGTAACGGTTCATGCCAGTATTACATTCTAAATGTACCTTTATTCTCTTACCAGTTTTACCGAGAGCATCTATACTTGGCTCGTCTTGAACAACAAATGTAAAGGCTGCATAATACTTTAGGTACTGGTAGCTGTCTGTTGGGATTGCTCCCATAATCAGAACAGGCTGCTTGCTAACTTTGCGAATTTTAAGAGCCTCAAAGTAACTGTCAACAGCTATGTATGGCAGGTTACATTTATTTAAAACTTTGGCTACGATCTCAATCCCATGACCGTAAGCATTGCCCTTAAGTACTGGTATCGCAGGCATTTTACAAGTTTCGGTAAAAAAATCGAGATTGTGTAGAATAGCCGATTTTGATATTTCGATACGGTTATGCGTTTTATAACTATGCTCAAGCTTCTTAAGCGTTTCGTTTTGTTTTGACCGATGAAACATACTTATAATCATACCTCGCTATCGTTCGATATACCAATAATTCGATTATTATTATTCATGTCGTAGGAGTATACTACTGTGTATAGTATGGTAACTAACAAAGCATCAGAGAGTAATAAACACGTTGTATTGATCACTGTATTTGGTGGCGTATTGGTGATTGCTCTTGCGGTGTGGTTGGTCTTTCTTGTGAGGGACCTTCTCGTTACCAATAAAACTAATCAGAACCAAGATTCTAACAGTCGAACAACAACTACGGGCAGAAGTGGCAAAACTTGGAGTTATCAAATTGACAAGCTTTCTATTAGCAAGTACAGCATTAAGGTTGGTGCTGCATCCGACCACACAGGGGCCGAGCTCATGCTTAGTGCGACGGGATGCAATCAAATGAGCGCTACTGTGAGTCAGGTTAAGGACGATCTATCGTCTACAAGTACAATAGCAGCTGACGGAATAACATACTATCTAAACGGTCCGATTAGCACATTGATGGCTTGTGAAGGTGAGAAGGCCACATGGGACGTAGCTGCACACACGAAGTTGATCGATATTTTCAAGAGTTTGCAGCTCGAGAATTAGTGTGCAGCTTTGTCAACGTATATAAAAGACTAATTAAATTAATTAACGACGCAGCGCTGATCGGATACTCATAGCACTAGCTCCACCGAGAGCGACTACGACGGTTATGGTGATCGCTGCTAACGACAGCTGGTTGACTCCGGTGTCGGCGAGGGGTTCATCTACTACTATTAGAGTAACAGGTGTTGGCGATGGAGTATCACCTTGTGGTGAAATTGGTAGTGCGTTTGAGTCGGTTGAGTTATCTTGAGCAACAAGATTGGCTGGAGGAACTGGAGTAGTGCCGTTGTAAGTATGTCCTGGATTAGACCCTGAAGATGTTGAACTTGCAAGAGCTACATTGTTTTGAGGTTCAGTAGGAATCACTGATGCAGATTCGTATGCTAAGGAGACAGTAAATGTAATTGCACAGGATTCTGCTGGGTCAAGGGTATCACTACCAGCAAGTAGTCGTATGTCGCTTAGGCCATTATAGGATGTATTGACGGTACAAGGTCCGGAAGCTATCGCAGTGTCGCTGACTACAATCTCAGGGCTACCTGCCGCAAAGGTAAGCATAAGATTGTCGACTACCTGAACATTTGGTGCGGCAACATCACCGGTGTTACCGACGATAACTGTGTAAGGTACAGTGAAATGTGTGCTGTCGACAGTTGTTACGCTACCTGCTGATTTAACAACGTCGAGACGTACGAGAGACAAAATAACTGGCGTTGGATCGGGGCTATCTCCGTTTTCCGTACCTGGAAAGTTCGCAGAGTCAGTTGATGCATCAGTTGCTAATACGTTGAATGGATCGTTAACATTGCCACCTACGAATTCATGTCCGGCATTTGGACCCGTTGATGACGTGCTAGCGTAAGCAGTGTTAAGCTGCTGTGTCAGAGGTACATCGCCCTCTGTTGGGTACTGTAAGTGGACATTAAATGTCATGGTACACGAGTCATCTACTACCAATGTGTCAGTACCTGTTAGGAGTCGGAAGTCAGTCGTACCGTCAAAGCTTAGATTTGGAGTACACGGACCATCAGTAACTGAGAGATCGTTAACGGTGATAGTTGGTGAACCACTGGCGAATGTTTGGGATAAGTTATCTACTACCTGTATGTTTGGATCATCGATGGTACCGAGATTTGCAACTCTAATAGTATAAGGAACTGTAAACTGGGTACTACCGTCGCCGGTTACTAAACCAGCAGACTTAACAGTGTCTATCGTGTAGCCGACTGGTACACATGATGTAGCGTCGCTGTTGTTAGTAACTGGACCAGTTTTACTAAGAGTCATTACGCCGTTTGTTTTATTAATACTTACTAACTGACCAGCCGAATTGTCAGCAGTTTCGTTGACATAGCCCATTAATGAGCCAGTTGCTGTCATAAATAAGCTACCAACGGCGTTTGTGCCAAGGCTCACACCTGGTCCATTTGGTGCACCAGTTGATATCGTAGTAACGTTTCCAGTGGTTGTGTCGATTGAATAGAGCATGTCAGTAATGTTACTGATTGCGTACAATGTGTTTGTAGTGTGATCAAAGACGAGGTCACCCATGTTGATTGGAGTCGATAGAGTGATCGTTGTACTTGTGGCTGGTGTGCCAGGTGCATTATTAAGGCCATTAACAATATATAGTGTGTCATGAGTGTTATTGCCGAATCCGATGGCATAGAAAGTACCGTTTGGCGCAAAGGCGGCACCTTTTAGATTACTGCTCACCGCAAAGTTTACAGTGTGAGCTAGCTCAAGTGAGCCATCATCATTAATACGGTAAAGGCCATTACTAGTCTGCGGTGTAGCCTGTGCGTCGTTCCTGGCTGCATACATGTAGCCATCAACTGGATTATAGGCGAGAGCATTCAATACATAACCGTTTGGAAACGCAGCAGTATCGCTAATTGGCGTACCACCATCAGTTAACCCAGTGGGGTCGTTGTACATATTGTCAAGATCAACACTTGCGCCGTCATCTAGGAATTCGTAAAGCTGAGTATATTCATTTCCCGCATTCACTTCGGTACGTACCATATAGGCTCGACCACTACAACTAATTGGTGCCGCCGATACAGGCTGTGTCGACAATTGTATAAACGCAAAAACAGACACAAATAGTCCAGCGATTAATAGGCTAAATTTACGCATTTTTCTCCTTTTTTGGTTTTTATAACTCTTTCTCGTTTTTGTATCTCTCTAACGATTACTTCCTATGCTAGCATAAGTGCTATAGTATTTCAAGCTGTATTCGAGCTTTTTAAGGACTGAAACATTAAACGATGTAAAGTATGATTAAATATGTATATGTTTAAGCGATATGTTGAGAAAAAGCTAGAGAATTATGCAAAAAAATACTTAGAGCGTTACTCAGATATAAAACTAATCGTTGTAACCGGTAGTGTCGGTAAAACTAGCACCAAGCGTGCAATCGGTGATGTGCTATCTACTGCTTATCGTATTAGAATGCATGATAGCAATCACAACACTGAGCTGGCCGTACCTCTTTCAATTCTGGGAATTGAGTATCCCGCCAACGTTCATAGTATTGGTGCGTGGCTGAAAGTATTTCGAGCTTGTAAAAAAAGGATTCATTCGCCGCGTGATGTTGACGTAATTATTCAAGAACTCGGCACTGATTGTCCGGGTGACATTGCGAAGTTTGGAACATACCTTACCCCCGACATCGCTGTCGTAACTGCTGTAACGCCTGAGCACATGGATTCCTTTAAAACACTTGATGAGGTTGCTAAAGAGGAGCTGGCTACTTCATCTTTTTCAAAAACAATCATAGTCAATCGTGATGATATTGACGGCAAGTATGCTGATCTAAACACTAATCCAAATATCTACACGTACGGGTCGGGTGGTCAGGCAGAATATCGTGTTTTGATGATTCAACCGACCCTTCATGAGGGGGCAACTGTTGAGATACATGCAAATGAATGGCCTGATTCGTTAGGAGTAGTGGTAAATGTGATCGGTGAGCATAGCCTTCGACCTATAGCAGCGGCAGTTGCTGTTGGAGTAAAGCTAGGACTCAATCAAACACAGGTCTCTCAGGGCATAAAATTGATTAAGCCTGTGCCTGGTCGTATGAATCCACTTCACGGTATAGGTGGCACGACAATTATTGATGATACCTATAATTCAAGTCCCGCAGCAGCTAAGGCAGCACTGCAGGCGCTTTATCTGTTTGACGATGAATCGCAGCGTATCGCTATTTTAGGTCAAATGAACGAACTTGGTGAATCTTCGCCACTTGGACATCAGCTACTTGGTGAGTATTGCAATGGTGATTTGCTAGCTTGGCTTGTCGTTGTTGGTAATGACGCCGAAAAATATTTGGCACCAGCAGCTCGTGCTCGTGGCTGTCAAGTAAAGGTTTGTCGTGATGCGATCGAAGCTGGTGAGTTTGTACGTACAGTTAGCGAAGAGGGTGCAGTAATTCTGGTAAAAGGATCGCAAACAGGGATATATCTCGAAGAAGCAGTCAAAATTTTATGTAATATGACCGAAGACATCCAACTTGTGCGCCAATCTGAGGAATGGATGGATATAAAAAACCAACATTTTTCACGGTTTTCAAACTAATGACATATAATGTAGTGTAGATAAATAACATAAGCATCATCAGAAGAAAGTCACAAGCAACAATGAAACCAAATCAGAACGATCAAATATCAAATCAAGCGGGTGTCAGCACTCAGTCGGTTCAGCCTCGACAAACGGTCCAGGTTGGAACTACAGCAGCTAATCAACCATACCAAGGTAACTCGTACAACCCTACCATGGCACCATCGTACAGAAATGAGCCGTCAGCTGCAGAGTTTGATCCGACGACATCTCCCGCTAGTACATTACAATTGCCCCGCAAGAAATCAAAAAAGAAACTCATTATTTTACTCGTAAGCCTCGGTGCTCTGCTGCTACTAGCAGGTGGTGCAGCGTACGCATATATGGCGGTGTATCAAAAACCGGAAAATGTGGTGCTTGATGCAATGTCAAAGGCGCTCAGTGCGCAGGCGATACAATCAAAAACAGTGGTCACTAGCGACTTTACTCTCGGCAATGGTGAAAACGCGTTTAGTTTCTCTAAATTAACCCTCGATATGAATACGAACTATAATCCAAATGTCCAAACGAACGCGGTACTGACGTTCAGTATCGGGGGCAAGACATATAACGTAGCAGCTGATGGATTTGTCGCGGATAATGGAGACGTTTATTTTCGTGTGAATTCGGTTACTGACATCCTTAATTATTACTATAGTAGAATTGGGACTGGAGTAGAACTCTCTGATAAAACACGTCAAATGATTAAAGGACTTGAAAATAAGTGGATAAAATATAGCGTTGCTGATATGAAGGAGCAAAACCCTGACTCTGCGAAAGCCTACAGTTGTGTGATTGATGCATACAAAAAAAATACGAATAACAACGAAACGAACACACAGCTACAAAAAGCCTACAAAGACCATCCATTTATCGACGTAAGTGACAAGACAAAATCACGCGACGGTCTCACTGGCTACGATGTGACACTAAATAAGGATAAGGCAAAACAATTCGGTGAAGCGGTTAAGCAAACGCAACTATACAAAGATGCCAAGGCCTGTGATCCTGACGCCGATCCCGACTCTGTCAGTGAAAATATCGCTCCTGTGACCGAAGATGGAGATACGGGTAAAACCTCCTATACAGTGTGGGTCGACAGCTGGTCTCATACGCTGCGCCAAGTTGAGGTAGTCAATACCTCAAAGCCAAGCGGTGCAGATAAAGAGTTTACCACAAAAGTACTGACGGAACTGGCCTACGATTCATCAGTGAGCTTTACTACGCCAAAAGCTGACATGACAGCTAAGGAACTACAAGAAAAACTAACTAAACTATCAGAACAGCTCAGTGCCGATGCTGAAAATGTTCCGAGCGGTACAGACTCTATCAGAAATCGTGCTAAAAAAACTGGTAGTATTGTCAGGGCAAATTTGGTAACAAAGAAAGCCGAAGCCTACTATGCCATTAACGGTGATTATCCAAAAACAATTGCTGACTTTGCCAAAGAAGCTGAATCTGAATTAAATGATGAAGTCATTGTGGTGAATACGCTGCCATCTGACACAGGAAGTCTAGCCTACAAATATTGTGGAAGTGGTTCGGCGCAAGTAGTGTACAAAGATAGCACTACGAACAAATATGTTTCTCAAGGACTAGGCAGAGGACCAAACGGTGAAGTCACTGCACTCTGTGCAAAGTAGCTCTTCCTATCTGTTGTTGATTTAACTAATTTGCTATACTAAGGAGCGATGAAACGCTACAATCCGTTAGAGATCGAGCCGAAGTGGCAGCAGATTTGGGCAGATGATGACCGCTATGCCTCGCACGAAATACCTGAAGGGCAAAAATACTATGTCAGCGGAATGTTTCCATACCCCAGCGGTGCGGGCATGCACACTGGTCACTTTTTCGAGCATTCAATTGTTGATGCAGTTGCAAGATTTCAGAGAGCGCATGGCCGTAACGTCATGTATCCGATGGGATGGGATGCGTTTGGTTTGCCGGCTGAGAATTATGCTATAAAAACCGGCAAATCACCCCAAGAAACGACAGCGACAAATATTGCAAACTTTATTACGCAGCTAAGACGGATGGGAACGAGTATTGACTGGTCGCGCGAAATCAATACCAGTGACCCCGAATATTACAAGTGGACACAGTGGGTTTTTACAGAATTTTTTAAACGGGGCTTAGCGTATCAAAAAGAAGCCAACCAATGGTGGTGTCCGGTTGATAAAACAGTCCTTGCCAATGAGCAAGTCGAGGGTGGCAAATGCTGGCGCTGTGGCAGCGAAGTTGAAAAAAAGTCGATGAAACAGTGGTTTTTCAAAATCACAGAGTATGCTGACGCTCTGCTTGACGAAATTCCTGATCTTGATTGGCCCGATAAAATTAAGCTCGCACAGACTAATTGGATTGGACGCTCCGAGGGGATTGTTTACACCAATAAGGTGCGTGATACTGAACTCACTATAGAGTCATTTTCGGCACATTTTGAGGCTTTTACTGCCAATACATTTGCCGTTATCGCGCCAGATCATCCGTTCTTGCCCGAGTTGGTTAGAGGACTAAAGAATGCTGATGAGATTTTAACTGCCGCGAAGAAGATGACGATAAAGCGCGACTTAGAAGGGCCAGGTAGTCTGGCTGAAGTCGAGGGAATTTTTACTGAAAGATTTGCAATTGACGTCTTTGGTGATGAAGACTTGCCAATCTGGATCGCGAATTATGCGTTGGCTGATTATGGTACAGGTATCGTACTATGTTCAGCGCACGACGAGCGCGATTTTGAATTTGCTAAAAAGTATGGCATTCGTTTGAAGCCGACAATGGTTCCAATCGATGAAACAGAAGCAGAGAAAGTGAGAAAGCTTGAATATTGTTTCACAGACATGGCTGACGGGGTGCTAATTGAGCCAAAGGCTTTTGCGGGCAAAATTGCCGGTAGTCACCGCCAGCAAATTGCTGACTTCATGGAACATGAGGGGTACGCGAAAAAACAAGTAACTTACAAGATGCGTGATTGGCTGATTAGCCGCCAGCGCTATTGGGGTGCGCCGATTCCGATTATTCATTGTCCGGAGCACGGTGCGGTTGGTGTGCCAGAAAAAGATATGCCAGTACTATTGCCAATAGTAGACGATTATGAGCCAAAAGGAGAAAGTGTATTAGCCAGTCAAACCGATTGGGTAAATACAGCTTGCCCGACATGCGGCAAGCCGGCCAAACGCGAAACCGATACTATGGACGGATATGCCTGCAGTAGCTGGTATTTGCTACGTTATGCTGATCCGCACAACGCTGAGCTAGCCTGGGATCCGAAAAAAGCTAATTATTGGCAGCCCATTGACATGTATGTCGGCGGCGATCATGCCGTAGCTCATTTGCTGTATGTGCGGTTTTGGAACCATGTGTTTTATGACATGAAACTCGTACCCACCAAAGAGCCAGTCAAAAAACTAGTCTATCATGGTTTAATCCAGGCTGAAGATGGTCGTAAAATGAGTAAGTCGCTTGGTAATGTTGTTGATCCGCTCGAAGTAATTGATCAAGGCTATGGAGCTGATGCTCTGCGTACTTATGAATTATTTTTGGGTCCAATCAATGAAAACAGCAACTGGAGTTCGCGCGGGATTGCTGGTGTGTATCGTTTTATCAATCGTGTATGGACACTCGCGCAGGAATATCTTGACGCTAGTGATTTGCCAAGTAGTGAAAGTAAGCAACTAGTTGCGCTGCGTCATCGCACGGTGAAAAAAGTAACAAGCGATATCAACAGGCTGAGTTTCAATACAGCGATTGCTGCTTTAATGGAGTATGTCAATGACTTGTACAAGCTTAAAACCGATGGATTTAGTAGTGAATGGCGTGAACCTATCGAAGCGTTAATTCAAATGATCGCACCGTTTGCCCCTCATATGGCAGCCGAGCTGTGGCAGCAGTTTGGCCACGACAATCAGCTGGATTTTGTAGCTTGGCCATCTTGGAATGATAGCTTAACGATCGCCGAGACCATGACAATCGTTGTGCAAGTAAATGGTAAAGTTCGTGCTAAACTCGATGTTGATAAAGATGCTACTGAAGGTGACATTAAACAGTTAGCGCTAAAAAATCCGAGTGTGATGAAATACCTCGAAAATAAACTACCAGCTAAAGTTATTTACATCCCTGGCCGGCTGGTAAGTGTGGTTTTGTAGTCAAACAACTGGCTACTCTACGGCGTAGACTTCTGCGCCCCGTCGATATTTTTTGGGAAGATCGGAAGGGTTATTAATAGGGTTTGAATCTTTAGTCGGGTAAGCACTGTTATCTGTAAAAAAACAAATGTTCCGTGGTATTAAAATACTTTGATGTTCTTCCAATTGATCAGACGACAGGTTATTAGCCTTTTTGATTGTCGAGATGCCATTTGTATAGATTGCTTGTGTGCTGACTTTCGGGCAGATATCTACTATAATTTGGCCAAGTTCACCATTTTTGGGCACAATTATTGAAACGCCTGTATCGGGTGTAGCAACAACTTTTTTTTCATCACACGCCGTCAAAGCTGCAACAGCCACGGCGCCGGCTCCAAGTAACGCGACCCATTTACGAGGCAATCGTTCGCGTTTTGGTAAAAGATTACTCATTTCATCATTCTAGCATAAAATGTAAAATAAGTCAATAGTAACAGCCTACATATTTCATATATCAAGTTGAGAAATTATCTCAAAGAGAGTATAATTACGAATAAGTTTATAAACACCTGAAAAAAGGAGAGTATTTTATGGCACAGCCGAAAAAACAAAGCAGTGCTCGCAAAACTGGCCTGAGGCGCAGTCATTTGCGCTTGAAACTGGCTCGTGCAGTAAACGCGAAATCACCAGTGAAAGTTCGTACCACAAAGCGTGAAACTGGTAAAGCAAAAGCTATTGCAAAGTAGCTAAAAGTTAACAATCTAACATAACAGAAAGAACCTTACCTTTATGGCATCAAATCGTCATCTCGGTCGTATCGTTGCATTGCAGTCGTTGTATGAATATGAGTTTCGTCAGACTGTCGGTGATGACGTAAGTGATCTCGATGGGATTATCGAACGCAACCTTGACCGATACAGGGATGAAATTGATGATATTGATTTCGTACGTGACTTGGTGCACGGTGTGTACGACAAGCTTGATGAACTTGACGCGGCATTGCAGCCAATGGCTCCCGAATGGCCACTCGCGCAGATTGCTCGGATAGATCATGGTATTTTGCGCATTGGTTTGTACGAATTACTGCATCTTCAAAAGATAGTACCGCCAAAGGTAGCAATTAATGAGGCGGTGGAGCTTGCTAAAGCATTTGGTTCTGATAACTCAAGTAAGTTCGTCAATGGTGTGCTTGGAACTGCCTATCGAACGCTTGTCGAGGAGAAACCAGACGATGCCAGCACCAAAGTTTGATAAATTCAAAAAGTATTTTAATCGACGATCATCGATTCAAGAGATTGTTCGCGAGCCGACAAGCGGTGGTATTGTATTTCGTCGCAATAAAAAGGATCAAATCGAGATCTTGCTAATTCAAGATGCAAAAGATCGCTGGACAATACCAAAAGGTCATATTGAGGAAGGTGAAACAGCTGTCCAAACAGCTCGGCGTGAAATTGGCGAAGAGGCTGGATTAAATGATGTCGATATGCTCGGTTGGCTTGGCAAAATACATTTTCGTTATCGACGCATTGACAAGCTAGTGTTGATGACAACGCAAATTTACTTGGTGAGAGCGCGCGGTGACAGCGATGCAATTCAAAAAGAAGAGTGGATGAATGGTATTAAATGGTTTAGCTTCAACGATGCCCTAGATTTAATTGAGTATGAAGATATCGGTAAACTGATGTTGCTTGCAATGAAGAGAATACGACAGGAGAACTTATGAGCGGTATGCCGACGGCACCCTATCAAGATTTTGCATTGACCAAACTGGGGTTTGAGTATCGTAATATCGAACTACTTATCACAGCGCTTACACATCGAAGCTATGTTAATGAACACAAAAAGTCAGTATTTGAACACAATGAGCGTCTGGAATTTTTAGGCGACGCAGTGCTTGAGCTAGCAGTGACCGACTTTTTGTATAGCAACTACAGCGAGCCTGAGGGTATTTTAACAAGCTGGCGAGCTGCACTCGTTCGGACTGAAAGTATCAGCGACGCCGGTGATAAACTCGGCTATGAACCGCTTATCCGCATGAGTCGCGGCGAAAAGAAAGGTAGTGAGAGGGCGCGTCAGCAAATTTTAGCCAATGCTTTTGAGGCGGTAATTGGCTCAATCTATCTTGAGCGTGGCTATGATGATGCAGCACAGTTTATCCATCGTCATATAACCTCAAAACTCGACAGTATTTTAGGGAGTGGTTCGTGGCGTGATCCAAAATCACATTTACAAGAAGTTTCACAGCGAATCGATGGAGCAACGCCTGTGTATAAAGTGATCAGCGAAGAAGGTCCAGATCATGAAAAAGTCTTCACACTTGGAGTATATGTAAGCAATAAGCTGATGGGCAAAGGTGTAGGACCTAGTAAACAATTTGCCCAACAGCAAGCCGCCAGGGCAGCACTAGCAAAATATGAGGAGCGAACAGATTGACGGCGGCGTAAAAATAGCGTACAATGAAGTGAAATCGAACATTATCTAAGCGAGAAAGAGAAGAATAAACTATGTTGGCAATTCGGTTGCAACGTTTAGGACGTCAAGGGTATCCGGTATACCGTTTAGCGGTACAAGAAGCACAGCGTCATCCATCATCTGGTCGGGTCGTTGCATATGTCGGAGTATATAACCCACACACCAAAGAGGTGTCTATTCAAAAAGAGGCAGCCCAAAAATATCTTGACAACGGAGCTCAACCCACTCCTCGAGTTGTAAAACTCCTTAAAGAATCGGGAGTAAAATTGCCATCTTGGGTAAAAGAATTTGACACGACTAAAGCAAAGGTAGTCAAAAAGGCTGAAAAATTACGAAAAAATCAACCGAAACAAGAGCCTGATGAAGAACCTAAAACTGATAATTCAAAAGAGCAGGCAGTAGAGACGAATGAATCACCTGCAGCTGTCGAAACCGATACAACATCAGGTGAAGAGGTTGCTGAAGAGAAGACAGAAGCACCAGTGGACTCTGCTGAAGCTGATAAATAAATTGCAAACGGGCCGAACACTAGGTGTCGTATTACTGTCTACAAACTGGTAGTACGGTTATGCTATACTAATTATGTGAATTAATCGTGAGACGATAAAGGAGATTTCCGGACATGTCGACTATAGACCAGCAATTTGTAGAATATATCGTTAAATCATTAGTGGAAAATTCTGACGACGTAATTGTCGATCGGATTGTCGATGAAAAAGGTGTATTATTGACGCTCACCGTTAACCCCGATGATCTAGGCAGGGTAATTGGTCGTCGAGGTGCTACGGCTCAGAGTCTACGGACATTATTAAGAGCACTCGGCACTAAAAACAGTGCTCGCTATAATTTAAAAATTGTTAATAATGATAATCCTGACGAATCTTCTGCGCAGCAGCAATCCGTCGCTAACACAGATGACAGCGTCGTGACACCCGCAGACGATCATGCAGATGACGATGTGGCAGAAACGGCAATTGAAGAAGTGGATGAGCAAACTAAGGAATCAGATTTTGCAAAAAAATCACGTGCTGAACTAGCTGAACTCGACGACCTCGACATCTAGAGGTTGTCCACATTTCGTTCACATCTTTACGTGACGGTAAAAAATGAGAAAAAAACTGTTGCAAACGACGCTTATGTACCTGTATAATCATAACTAGTTCATAAAAAGCTTGAACTGCGAGAAACAAACAGCGCTCTATGCGAGCAAACCCACCACAGGTTTGAGAGCCTTATATGTGTTAAAAATCCGCCTTCAGTTAGGGCGGATTTTTAGTAAGAAGATATGGAAATCGTTTAGCTTGGCATGGACTGAACGAGAGATGATTGCTACACTGATAGATAATGAGACGAATGCAAGTTATAACGTTGTTTCCAGTGATGTTTAGTGGTGTTTTTGAAAACTCCATGATGTGGAAGGCTCAAAAAGAAGGAATAGCTGAGCTTTCGACGATTGACCTGCGTGAATTTGGTATGGGACCGCGACGTCAAGTAGATGATACCCCTTACGGCGGTGGCAATGGTATGCTGCTTATGATAGAGCCATTATGGAAGGCTGTTAAAAGAGCTAAAGAAAATGATGCAACTGCAAAAGTGATACTGTTAACACCACGTGGGGCACGCTGGCGTCAGGATATGGCACGTCAATATGCACAGTCAGACCACGGGTATATATTTATTTGTGGTCGCTATGAGGGTTTTGACGAGCGGATTACTAAATTAATTGATCATGAAATTAGCGTTGGCGACTATGTTCTTACTGGAGGGGAACTAGCAGCTATGACAATTATTGATAGTGTAGTACGGCTCCTACCTGGTGTACTCGGCGGTGCAGAGAGTGTTGCTATTGAAAGTTTTTCTAATGGTAACATGTTGGAGTTTCCACAATATACGAGGCCGGAAAAGTTTGAAAACATGACGGTACCTTCGGTGCTTCTTGGCGGTAATCACAAAGAAATAGCTAAATGGCGCAAAGAACATAGTAAGCATGCCGAATGACACAATGTTCTAATTAGAGCAAGGGCAAGATTGAGTATTAAGAATTTTACTGACGCTCGAATAGGGATTTATCATAGTACAAACTCATTAAAGCCCACTATAAGTGAGCTTTAATGTGATGTTGTGGTGGATATCGTGTAGCGAATGTTTAAATAATTGGTGTTTGTTTTTGTAACTTTCGCTGTGTTTACATTAGCGCATTTACTTCAAAAACGCAAGCTTTTTTGAAAAGATTACACACTAATTTAATATCTAGTGCCAGGTACGAGTATACAGGTACTATATATGGATAACACTTGTCCTAGTGCCTCTCATATTTTATACTCGATAGAGTACTGGGGATTGGCCAAGTGGTAAGGCAACGGGTTCTGGTCCCGTGATCGGGGGTTCGAATCCCTCATCCCCAGCCAA
>JBDHUM010000016.1:0-23398 GCA_039809125.1 Saccharimonadaceae bacterium (SeqCode)
AGCCTGCTACCGTTCGACTTGCATGTGTTAGGCACGCCGCCAGCGTTCATCCTGAGCCAGGATCAAACTCTCCATAATAGTTTGAAGAGGGGTTTACCCCTCTCACGCGGTGCGAGCGAATAAATCGCTCGTGACCGGTTGCTCCCCCTAAAGGGTGCTTCGCACTTTGAAATATGGTTATTAACTACATCACTGAAGTAATAGTAGTCATTTTCCATAAAGTGTCCACATTATTTCAGTGGACGTCTACTCAAAAATAGACTGACGATGATTATTGCACAATCTAATTGTTAAGATGCAGTCATTTTAAAACACGTATGAAAAGGATTTAAAAACATCCCGACTCCTCGCATTTTACACCGAAATATCGGCAGACTGTTATTAATTCTACTCTAAAAAACAGTCGTCGTCAATAGTGTAAATCGAATTATTATGTTGCGAAAAATACAGCAATACCGATAAAAAGACCCATCGCTGCACCTGCAACAACTTCAAGTGGTTCATGTCCTCTTGCCGCGCGAGGAATAACTACGTTCTTACTTTTTGATAGTTTTATCAACATCTGAATAGCGATCCCCTGTTCACCAACCGAACGACGCACCATAATGGCATCGTACATAACTACGGCAGCAAACAATGCTGCCAGTCCAAAAATTGCCGAATCGATACCATCTCTCAACCCAATAAGTGTTGCGAGTGAAACAGTTGTCGCACTATGCGCACTAGGCATATTACCCGATAGATAAAGCTGGCGGATATTGTTGAAATTGCGGTTTTTAATCGCAACCAGAATATACTTAGTACCTTGGGCGCAGAGCCAAGCGATCAAAATTACCAGCAAGTACGATGAGATCATGCAGCCATCTTTTCTTCGGTTTCGTCATCGTCCTGCTGTCGCATAAGACCGATTGATGATACAGTATCGTCACCACTCAGTCTCATGATCGTAACCCCTTGGGTGGTACGACCAAGCATTTTTATATCGTTCAAACTAAGCCGGATCGTTTGACCGTTCTTTGAAATCAGTAGTGCTTCATTCATGTCAGGATAAAGGGTTTGCACAGAAATAATTGGACCAGTTTTCGCCGTAACTACAGCAGCTTTAATTCCCACACCTCCACGCTTATGGCTTGGGAAATTACTTATCTTTGTTCGCTTGCCAAAACCATTCTCGCTGATAACGAGTAAGGTTTGATCATCATCGCATACAACATCCATCCCAACCACTTGATCATTTGGCCTCAGGCGAACACCACGAACACCTCGCGCTGTACGACCCATTGGACGTGCATCGGCTTCATTAAAGCGAACCGCTTGACCGGCAGATGTTGATATAATAACATCGTTTTTACCAGTTGTTTGCTTGATCCAACGTAGCTCATCGCCCACACTAAGGTTTATTGCGATTAACCCATTCGTGCGAATATTCGAATAATCTTTTAGGGGTGTCTTTTTAACTGTTCCCTTCATGGTGGCCATAAACAAATAACCTTCTTCATTCGCATTTTTTGGACGACCAATAATCGATGTAATTTTCTCATCAGGTTGTAGCTGCAGGAGGTTGACAACAGCAACACCCTTCGCAACCAAACTAGCCGCTGGCACCTCATAGGCTTTCAGACGAAATACGCGGCCTTTTGTTGTAAAAAATAACAAGTAGTCGTGTGTGTTAGCTGGAACAAGATGATTGATAATATCTTCTTCTTTTGTAGTCATACCGCGCTTACCTTTTCCACCACGGTTCTGACGGCGATAGTCGCTTAACGACGTTCGCTTTATGTAATTTTCGGCAGTAAGTAAGATAACGCTTTCTTCTTCTGGGATTAACTCCTCGTCGCTAAATTTACCAAGCTCATGATTAATAATTTGAGTACGTCTCTCTGAGCCGTACTTCTCTTTCATTTCTATTAGTTCAGTTTTAATGATAGCGAGTATCTCATTTTCGTCAGCCAATATACCTTCCAGTTTTGAGATCAATTTTATTAGTTCATTCAACTCGTTTTCAATAGCCTCTCGCTCAAGACCAGTTAGTCGTCGTAATTGCATTGCCAAAATTGCTTTTGCTTGAATTTCAGACAGTTTGAACTTTTTGATCAGATTAGCCTCAGCTTCATCTTGGGTCTTACTTGCTCGTATTGTAGCAATAACCTCATCAATATGATCAAGTGCTATCTTATAACCTTCGAGGATATGGGCTCGTTCCTTAGCTTTTTTAAGCTCAAACTCGGTACGGCGACGAACTACTTTCTGACGATGCTTAATAAACTCCTGCAGCATCTCCTGCAACCCAAGGATACGTGGTTGTATGCCGTCTATTAGCGAGAGCATATTAAAGTTAAAGCTCGTTTGCAATGCCGTTAATTTGTAAAGCTGGTTTAGGAGTTTTTTGGGATATGCATCTTTTTTGAGCTCGATAACAACTCGGATCTGGCCTCTAGCGGTTTCATCACGTAAATCACTTATACCGTTGAGTTTTTTATCTTTAACCAGTTCTGCAATCTTTTCAATTAATGCTGCCTTGTTAACGCCATAAGGAATCTCTGTCACAACGATCTGATGCCGACCTTTTTTATTTTCAGCAATTTCAGCAACAGCCCGCACCATCACACTACCTCGCCCAGTTTCATATGCCTGTTTCATTGGCATACCACCATAAATGGTTGCACCCGTTGGAAAATCCGGACCCTTCACATGCTTTAAAAGATCATCAACGGTTGCGTCTGGATTATCAATCAAAGCAACCGAAGCATCAACGAGCTCGTTGAGATTATGCGGTGGAATATTAGTTGCCATACCAACAGCGATACCAATTTGTCCATTCAAAAGAAGGTTTGGGATCTTTGCCGGCAAGACTGATGGTTCACGCTCCGAACCATCGAAATTATCTCGAAAATCGATTGTATCCTTTGAAATGTCAACAAGCATTTCTTCAGCAATACGAGTCATCTTGGCTTCAGTGTAGCGATAAGCTGCTGCCGGATCCCCATCCATAGACCCAAAGTTTCCCTGGCCATTCACCAATGGTTCACGCAGTGCCCAATTTTGTGCTAAACGCACCATTGAATCATAGATTGAAGTATCTCCGTGCGGATGATACTTACCTATAACGTCACCAACGATACGCGCACTTTTTACAAATTTTCCACCACTCCGCCAACCGTTATTCTCCATAGAGTAAAGAATGCGGCGATGAACAGGTTTAAGACCATCACGCACATCTGGCAGAGCTCGATCAATGATCACACTCATTGAATAGCGGAAGAAATTATCTTGCATAACATCTTCAAGCGTTCGTCGTTCTAGACCATTAATCTGAACCTGTGTATCAGACGTGCTGTCGTCATTCATGGGTGTTGTATTTACTGTTAAATCATCCATATTCTATTCCTATACATCCAACTCTTCTAAAATAGCATCCTTAGCGCGAAGCTGTATGAACGTCTTTCGAAGACTCACTTCATCACCCATAAGCTTCGTAAAGATAGCGTCTGCATTCTCAGCATCTTCAACGCGTACCTGGATCAGAACTCTATTATCAGGGCTCATTGTAGTCTCCCAGAGCTGTTCAGCGTCCATTTCACCCAAACCTTTAAAGCGCGAGATTGTCACACCAGCTTGCTTCACTCGATCATCAGATTCGTCAACTGATGTACCACGTTGTTTTCGCTCTTCAATAATTGAGTTAAGTGTATTATCAAGTTCAAGCTCATCGTACACATAGGTTTTACTTTGTCCTCTGTTAATTGAGTAAAGCGGTGGTTTTGCGAGATAAACATACCCACCTTCAACAACTTCTCTCATGTATCTAAAGAAAAACGTCAGGAGTAATGTTGAAATATGGCTGCCATCCACATCGGCATCAGTCATAATAATAATTTTGTGATAGCGCAGCCCATTAATATCAAATTGCTCTCCTATACCTACTCCAAAAGCCTGTATCATGGCAACAATTTCTTTGTTGGCAAACATTTTATCAAGACGAGCACGCTCTGTATTTAAAACTTTACCGCGCAATGGTAAAATTGCCTGAGTTTTATTATCGCGACCTTCTTTTGCGGAGCCAGCCGCTGAATTACCCTCAACGATGTAGATTTCACTGTCCGATGGACTCTTACTTGAACAATCCCATAGCTTACCAGGTAGACCCATACCGTCGAGAGCGCCTTTTCGGAGCACATTGTCACGAGCCGCTCGTGCCGCCTTACGAGCCCGCGCTGCCAGAATAGCCTTACCAACTATTTTTTTGGCAGCTTCCGGATTTTCCTCCAAAAAATAGTTAAAATGTTCATTCATCACTTGCTCGACATAACGACGAACTTCGGGATTGCCCAGCTTATTTTTCGTCTGGCCCTCAAACTGCGGATCCGGTAGCTTCACAAGAATAACAGCAGTTAGCCCTTCGCGAATATCATCACCACTGAGATTCTCTTCTTTATCCTTGAGTAAGCTGTTCTTCCTAGCGTAATCATTAATAGACCGGGTGAGTGCAGCCCGAAATCCAACCAGATGTGTTCCGCCATCTGGAGTCAGTACGTTATTAGCGAATGGCTTCACCATTTCGACATACGTATCATTGTACTGAACAGCGATTTCAACCATCGAATCTTCGACTTTTTTATCCACATAAAAAATGTCTTCTGTCAGTACCTCCTTGCCGATATTAAGGTTTTTAACATAGCTTTTTATACCACCCTCAAAATAGAACGACTGACGTTCGCCCGTCCTCTCATCGATAACACTGGTAAAGACACCCTTTGTTAGATATGCCTGATGGCGAAGGTAGTTGACTACCCATTTGTAGTCAAACGATACCGTCTCTTTAAATATTTCTGGATCTGGATAGAATGTTATTGCTGTTCCATCTACTCGATCAGTTTTACCGACCTTTTCTAGTGGCGCTAAGGTATTACCACGTTCAAACTCAATGCGGTAAAGTTCACCATTTTTTACTACTTCTGCAACCAATTTTGTTGAAAGTGCATTTACAACACTTGACCCAACGCCATGGAGACCAGACGAGACCTTATACCCACCACCGCCAAATTTTCCACCAGCGTGCAGAATTGTTAATACTGTCTCTAAAGTACTAAGTCCTGTTTTAGCATGTTTGTCTACTGGAATGCCGCGGCCATCATCTGTAATTGTCACCCCACCATCAGCGAGCAGGCGAACATCCACTCGAGTTGCAAAGCCAGCAATTGCTTCGTCAACAGAATTATCTGCAATCTCTTTTATGAGGTGGTGTATCCCATCATAGCCCGTACTACCTATATACATGCCAGGACGCTTACGTACTGGTTCAAGCCCCTCTAAGACTTGTATCTGCGAGCCATCATAAGAATCGTTTTGTTTTTGTTTAACCATTCTCCCCTACTTTCTGGTTACAGTCGCGCTGCTATTTACAATACCCATATTATAACGCAAAAAAATTGTTCGCTCAAGAGCTTGCATGAACATATTTCTTATGCTAATATCCATGCAGAGGCAAAACAAATATGTTTAGAAAATTAGTATCAAACCTGTCATTTAGTCCGGCGTTAGTGGGCCAATTGGGCTTTTACGCCCGGCGCCTAAAAAAAGAAGAGGCAACTCGAAAAGCAGGCCTTATTTTTACAGTTCTAGCTCTAACGCTGCAATCATTTGCAGTCTTTTCTCCACCAGAACCAGCAAACGCGGCAAGTAGTAATGACCTTATCTATGGTGGCATCACCTCAAAAGCAGACCTCTTGCAAAACTATGACAGTAATTCAAAGTATCGAAAAGTTCTCGATTTCGCCGGTATAACAAGAGCCGATCTTGAAAAAACAGTCACTAAAGAAATAAATAATCTCAGCAAAGGTAAGGGCAAAGATGCCTGGAAGAGCTGGGGTTATCAATCATTTTTCAGTGCTGCACAGGGAGAAGTTAAGTATAACGCTAACGGTGTAACTGTTTATTCAAGGCCAAATTATTTATTCAATAGCACACCATATACTCAGAAAAATGGTGAAATGATAAAAGTTCTCTACGGCAAATCGAGTCGACTTGGCGAGTTTGGCATTATGTACAATTGTGGCAACGTTTTTACGACTATTGTCGTTGATCCACCTCCACCTCCACCTCCACCTCCACCTCCACCAACAGCAATTTGCACAAATCTCGATACAATCATCCATAGTTACAACGAGCGTCGGTTTGTGGCAAGCGCAAAAGTCACGAACGGTGCCACTATTTCGAACTACACCTTCACCGTCACAGATAACCGTGGAGTTGTTATTAAGGCATTCGATTACAAGAGCGGTAGTACTACCGTAACTACAGGTAACACTAGCTTCTCGCCGGGCACATATACCGCTCGTGTCACTGTCAACACCAGTCTCGGTAAAAAAACCAGTAACGATTGTGTTGATAAATTTACAATAGCAACACCCGGCATCACAATTGAAAAATCTGTTAACGATGCTCAAAGAATAAAGGTTGCATTAAACGAAGTCTTCACTTACTCAATCATTGTAAAGAACACAGGATCTCTACGTCTTACTAATGTTGTAGTTACCGATGACGCTCCGAAAAGTGTTGAATTTATTACATCAGATAATGGATTGATCAAAGATAATAGGTGGCAAGCTACTATCGCCAGTTTAGATAGTGAGAGCTCGGCAACTTTCCATATAAAAGCCAAAGTAACAACAGCCTCTGAGCCAGGAAATACTGTCACTAAAAACACAGCTTGTGTTGACAGCCCCCAGATATCAGGCAACCCGGATGACTGCGATGATGCTGACGTAGAAACTCCTGAAGTTCAAATTAGTGTATGTGATCTCGTTACTAACAAGATGATAACGATTAATAAAAGTGACTTTAACTCAAGTCGGCACTCGACCAACCCTAATGATTGTATTAAACTGAAGGTTTGTGATCTTGAAACAAACGCTGTTATTGTAATTCGTAAAACACAATATGATAAGAATAAGCATACCGAAGATCTCAGCCAATGTAGCAATATCCAGGTTTGTGATCTTGAAACTGGCGAAGTTATCACTATTAAAAAGAATGACTTTGACAAAACAAAGCATACCGAAGATACCGAAAAATGCACCCCGCATGTAACATATGATAAATCCGCATCTAATATATCTCAAAAAAATGATAATGCTACTTCTGTCACAGCAAAAGCTGATGACACTATAGAATACTCAGTAACTCTCCATAATGTGGGAGATGTCGACGCTGAAGGTAAGTTTGTCGAGAATTTGAAAGATGTTACTGAATACGCTTCAATAATTGACTTCGGTGGTGGTTCGTATGATGAATCAACCAAGCAGCTTAGCTGGCCGAGCGTCATTCTAAAGCCGGGAGAACGTCAGACCCGAATGTTTACCGTAAAACTCCTTTCCACAATCCCTCAAGCAGCACAAGGTACCAGCGATCCAAGTTCCTACGATTGTATTATGACAAATACATTCGGTAACAGTCTTGCGATACGTGTTGACTGCCCTGTCGAGAAACAAGTCGAAGAAGTGATTGCACAACTCCCACATACAGGTCCAGCCGAGAACATATTCTTTGCCGGAGGCGCACTATCTCTTGTCACATATTTCTATGCTCGATCACGTCAGCTAAAGAAAGAAGTAAGACTTATCCGTCGTGATGTTAATACGGGAGTAATCTAAAGCGAGGTATTATGGTTGAAGAGAGAGGTGGGATAGCAAGACAAGAGCGGCAAAGAGCCGTACCTGAGCGAGAAACACGAGCGATCGAAGAGCTACGTCGGCGCAACCAGGAAAAAATCAGAGAAAATGTCGATCGTGCACATGAAAACCACAAGGCTTCAGTTCACGAGCGTGAAGACACCGCAAAACATGAGGCTCTTGAGCTGGCCCATACCAAGGAGCATGAAACTGATGCTGCTGCTCTAAAAAATGAAAAGGTCGAAACCTTGAAAACTCAAGGCATCGCTACTCGATCCAAACGCGAACAAGCATTTACAACAATAATGAAAGATATCAAACCACACATGTCGCCCGCTAGTCGGACTTTTAGCAATATTATACATAACCCAATTGTTGAGAAAGTAAGCGATGCTACAGGCAAAACAATCGCTCGTCCAAACGCTATCCTATCTGGAAGTGTTTGCGCGTGCATCAGCGTACTTGGCGTATATTTGATTGCACGCCACTACGGATACCCTCTGTCTGGATCAGAGACAATTATATCATTTGCCCTTGGATGGACAGCGGGTATTATCTACGACTTTGCTGTTTCCGCTTATCGAGGCGGTCGCTAGACACCTTCTACTCTTAGGGTATTGCAAAGAAAAATTATCGAATCTTAAAAACAACCTCGTCTGGTGTCTGTGGACGCGCCTGGTCATCCCTCACATGCAACCTGTCATTTCTATCTTCTTGATCATTTTTTCCAGTTGACTCGACGCCACTGTCTATCCCGCCCACCTCAGTAGTCTCAACGACGTCACTTTTTTTGGCTAAATTTTTTCGGTTAGAACTGTCTGCAATATTAAGACCACCATCATCCACCGACTTTGTATCTGTTAGTTTACTTGGACTGGCTCCAATGGTCGACTGCAACATATCATTTTTAGTTATCGGAGAAACAGCTGGTGGTGAAATAGCGGCAGTCGATCCTTGACTCGTAAGTTGCTTACGCTTAGCAAGCCATTCATCGAGAAAAGATGAACCCGACGTCTTCGCAGACGCACCTACCTGTCCAGCCGAGCCGCCAGCAGGTGTAGCTGCTTTTGGAGGAACAAGTCGTGCAAAAATCTCTTTCTCAACTTCAGCGCGTGGTCGAGCATATTTCGCCGCTGATAACCGCTTCAACGCATCCGCTAACTGTTGGTTAGGATTACCCATTGGTGGAATCCAGCGCATACTGAATGGAGCCGATGGAACTCCTTGTATCTGCGCAACACACACTGACTCATGATTCGGTAATTTAGTAAGATCCTCAGCATCAAACACTGGCTGATACCGCTTGACCATAATTTCGGCATCTGTAATACCGATACGACCCGTAATCGTAGTACCCACATTTCCAATAATAGCCTCTCTGATTTCTTCCTTTAGCTGCGTCATGAACTGATTACCAAGCACCAGGCTTAGGCGATATTTACGAGCCTCAGAAAGAATCGTGCTAAAGCTATCCGTCGCAAAGTTTTGAAACTCATCAACATAAAGCGTAAAGTCTTGCCTTTCCTCTTCGAGCATATGTGCCCGTGCCATTGCTGCCGCATTAAATTTCATAACAAATATAATACCTAGCAGTTTAGAGTTTAGATCGCCCATTTTACCCTTAGAGAGATTTACAAGCAGTATCTTCTTATTGTTCATAACATCGGCAATATTAAAGCCGCTTTTAGTTTGCCCGATTATATTTCGCATTGCATCGTTACTAATGAAAGGCCCGAACTTCGATACTACCCAAGAAATAACTTCACCAGCTTCATTCGATCGCTGTGACGCTGGAAATTCTTTTGTCCAAAAATCGAGCACTTGTTGATCCTTGACATACTTAAGCTTGCTTTTCATAAACTCACTGTCAATCAGCACTTTAGGAATGTCAATAAATGTCCCTCCACCCGGATCGGCCATCAGTAGTAGGGCACAGTTTCGAAAGATGTGCTCAAGACGAGGACCAACTATACCAGTGTGTCCAGGATCATACAAACCATATAGCATACTGATTGCCTCTTGTACCAAAAAGTCTTTTTGGTCGGGATGATCAAACTCAAACATATTTAATCCAATCGGGTTTGCCATATCGCTCGGATTAAAGTAGATAACGTCTTCAACACGCTCTTTTGGTACTTTGCTAAGGAGCATTTCAACTGAGTCACCGTGCGGATCAACAAAAGCAAACCCCCGCCCGTCGAGCATATCCTGAAAGGCCAGGTTTTCCTGAAGCACCGACTTACCTACACCAGTTTGACCAATTATATGAATATGGCGTCGGCGATCTTTATTATTGATACGAATCGGCTTCTTCGTGCCACGAAACTCGTTATAACCTATCAACAAACCTTCGTCCATAATCTGAGTCGGTCCGTCTACCTGTTTACTCATCTGTCGTTGTACTTGTGATGTCGGAATGCTGTTTTGATCTGGTAGGTGAAATAATGTCGCAAGTTCAACACTATTTAAGATATTCGATCGAATGCTTTGTGGGAAAAATCTAAAAATATATGCCGTCACAAACTCATCAATATTTTTAGCTGCATTAAATCGAAAACCATTAAAACTAGGTGAATCAAACAGTGAGAAAGACGATACTATGTTCTGCATCAAAACCTGAGCGCGAGCTGAAGTGTTAGATGACACAACCACTCGGACAAGTACTTCAAATCCTGGATAACGCGCCTTTTCTTCCATCGCCTCAATTTCGTGCTGTTCGCTAGCAGTTAGCTGATTATCGACTGCTTTTTCGTCAGTCTTTTTCTCTGAATCGGGTGGATGCCAAGGCGCTTCTACGATATCGCGAACTGACATAAAACCGCCGTGAGATCTTTTGCCCGTCGCTCGATCTTTCTTTATTTTTTCAACTTTTTTATCTGTTGCATGAGTCCAACCATGCTGTGCTGGGCGTAATAAAAATTGTACGCCAATTCCGTCTTCTCGAGTTGCTGTTGAAAGTGCGTTAAGCAATGCTCGTGATGCATCACGCTTGGTCTCGGTGTAAGTAGCTATCGGCAAAGAGGCGTGTTTTTTTAATGTAAATTCACCCCCTAGCGTACCGCTCATCTTACCCACCTTACTAAATACGGTATGCTCCTCCATCTCTTCTAACCGAGCAGTCGGATATGCCGCCGATACTGCCTGCTTGACCGTATCAACCAGTACTGTTGGAATAACAGCATAATAATAGATTAGGCCGTTACGAGCCACAATCTCAAAGGAAAGATGTCGTTGACCATAAATCTTGGCTTTGAATCCTTTGGTTGCCGTGCTAGCAATAATGTTGTACATTGTCTGCGCTTGCGATAACAGTTCGTCCGTTACGTCTCGTTGATCTCTACCGTTAGACTCATTTTTTATATCTTCGCTCGACGGCGGAAGATGTATCATGATTGGAATCATCTTTAGACCACGTTCATAGTTTTTTGATTCACGCAGCGAACTTCTAACACTAATCGCCCAAACAGCCCCACCAACTATAGCAACAATCAAAATTAGGAAAGTTGCTATTAATAATCCGCTCATTTCTTTCGATCACCCCATAACAATAAACTACTCATTTGCAGACCCGATCTTATGACTATATCGCTTTAGAATATATTCATTTTGAAGCTTTTTTACTTCTTGTTCTCTTCGATAAGGATCATCTTTGGTCTCACTTATTACTTGCTTCGCTTTATCAACCCATTCTTTCTCTATAAGATCATCATCTGCAGCAACAAGCGGGGTTGCATTTGTGGAGGGTGTAACTATTTGCGTCGTGTCATCGACCGCTACAGGAGCAGGCAACGAACTAACGACTGGCTGTTGGGGTTGTTGAGCAACAGCCTCCACGTTTTGCCCTATCTGACGCTCTCTCTGCTCATTGCGTCCAACTGGCAATTCATTACCAATGGCCACTTTCTCCCCACCCTGACTACTAATCCCTTGTTCAGGAATATAAAATGATGGCATTTGATCAGGAGATGATTGCCGAGGTTCCATATCTGTTAATTATACCATAAGCAGACTTCGTATGACAGCTACGAGCGACGCCAGATGTAAAAACATGCCAGTATTTCAAAAATCACTATCAAGCATATATCAATTAGACCACTTGCTCCAACGGATTGCATCGCTAGTAAAATAACGGGGGCCAGAGCCAATACGGTAGCATACAAGTAGGTTTTCTGGATCGTAATTTGAGAAAGCAAACGACGCCGATGACTGTTAGATGGCATTACCCTCATTAAGACTTGACGTACTCCATATAGTAAAAAAGTTACAATCCCCACACAGACAAGATAGAGAAAGGCAAAAAAAAGCAATATTCCAAGAGGGTGAATTGTCGCCGGGCTGGTTGAGGTTGTTAATATCCAAAGCCCCGCCAGTCCAATAACTATGCAAATCGTCAATAATCGATAGATCATGCTTGTTATAATACCATTTTAAAAACAAAGAAGCCCAAGCGGTAAAGCAATTTTAGAAAGCGCAAACCTCAAATATATATGTTAGGTGCGCCTGCTTATACCGCTACGGGCTGATTGACCGCTCCGACTGTGCGGAGCATGGTCCTACGTAAGTTTCCACACACGTACTCAGTAGTCTCTCTGCTATTGACTATATCAGGGATTAACTGAGTACGTAGGTACTCCTTGACCGTGCGCTCTACGCCAAAAATGGCGGAGCATAGGTGTCATTTTAAGTAAGTAAGCCGAGTTCAAAAGAATACATCTTATGAATACTCAGGCAACTTAAATGCCACCTACTATCCGTCACGTTTTGACAATTATGTTAATGTTCCGTGCTTCTTTTTGTTTTTTTTAAAAAGCGTGTTTATACATTAGCACATTGTGTTAATGTGGTCAATATTTTTCTTGTATATATTGTTGTAAAAATATAATTTTGATACCACTAATCATTATATTAAAGTGTTATTTTTAGTGAATATTTAATTCTATGATATGTTTTTATTACAACATTATTATAACCATACACCTGTTTTTGAACTCAAAATAGTGATTATACCTAACTATGGCTTTCTTTTTGAGTTGTCAGTAACTCCTTTTTAAACAAGTAAGCTTTGTCTAATGTTATTGCAAATTTTCATTCATAAAACCATTTAACCAATTTAATAAGCTCGCGTTTTTATTTTTGGTTAATAAGCAGTTGTTTGACTCCGCATATTAAAAGATTCTTGTGTTGTATGTTGTATTCAATTCATGCTTAACGCATTCGGTTTTTAATTACCGGCTGCATGAGTTTGGATAGTATTGGAATACATTATAAATTTTTTGCTTTCACATGACACCATTCCCAGCCATACAAATGGTGAGTAGATATCTACTCACCCGCTCAGGCGGATTAGAAGCATCGTACCATACCCATAAGACGTGTACACACCTGGCGAAAGCCACTTTAGTTTTGTCGTTAATCAACCTCCGTCACTAGAATCTAAAATTTCATTATTTGATCGTAGTATTTTTTACTAAAAGTTTTTTCAAAAACCTGTTGACATGAGCGGTTTAACGTCCTATTATAGGGGTAGCTTCGAATAAAAAAATTATTCAGAAGCCAAAAACAAAAAACACTCGTAAAACAACTCCACAGAAAACAACCACTACTCGCAGGTGGTTGTTTTCATTTAGCAATTACTCAAAAACTCAATTCATCGTAATATAAAAACCCGACATGACGGTCGGGCTTTTATATTGGTGGAGCTGCCGGGTACTGCCCCCGGGTCCGAATGGTAACAAAATATCCGTCTACAAGTATAGTCAGGTTTAAGAAAGTTTAATAACGCGTCAACAATTAAAAAATCCGACGAAAATATCGTTGAAACGTTACGCAGTGAGTGTCCCGTATGTGGCTGCTCCCCCACACACGGCAAGCAACATGAGTATGACGCTATTGACGCTCTATGTTGCCTAAACGTAATAGCGGTCTAATGGATATTAGACTGTTGCACGGACAGCTACCGGAGTAGCAATCACTGAAGCAATAAATTGCTTGCAGTTTGTCCATGCAGTTGCAATTGTGTTTGCAATTAAATATGCGTGTCGTGCATAGTCGACTTGCAGAATATCTTGTTAAGTTCCAATCGTCGAAAGCGTTGATCAGCCCCACGATCGTCGTTTCATTATAACACCTGTTTACAGGTGTTAGCAAGCATGCTTAAATGAGTATGCTATGGGAACGGTTGCAAAAATTATATCAGTAGCACCGGTCGGTTACGACGGAAGAATCATTGAGGTTGAGTGCGATACTACTAAAGGACTCCCTAATCTCCAAGTGGTGGGATTAGCTAACAAATCAATCGACGAAGCTCGTGAACGCGTTAAAAGCGCCCTTACCAACTCCCTGTTAGAATTCCCCACCAAAAGGATTACAATCAACCTTGCACCGGCAGAACTACCTAAAGAGGGTACTCATTACGACCTGCCAATCGCACTGGCTATTCTTGTTAGTAGTGGACAGCTATCTCAGCAAGAAGTATCGCAGGCTGTTTTTGCTGGTGAATTGGCCCTAGATGGTAGCATACGACCCGTTAGTAGTATAATTACCATTGTAGAAGCTGCCAGGAATGCCAGCTTTTCAATAGTCTATCTACCGGTTGACAATGTCCAACAAGCAAAACTGGTTGATAATATCACTATCATTGGTGTGCCTAACTTAAAAAGCCTATTTCTACACTTGAAGCACGAGGTTACTCTACCTGATTCCCGTAACGAAAACCCTCCACCACTAGTCAAACAAGACAGTTTCGATGATAGTAGTATCTTGCTTGATCACATCATAGGCCAGGAGCAAGCCAAGCGCGCACTGATTATCGCTGCCGCTGGTAGACACAATATTTTATTCTCAGGTACTCCAGGTGCAGGTAAGACTATGCTCGGTAAAGCACTTGCTAATTTGTTGCCGACAATGACAAACGATGAACGCCTATCAGTGACTAAGATTCATAGTATCGCTGGAGAAGCTATCGAGGATGTGGTTAATTTTCGACCCTTTCGATCTCCCCACCATACGAGTAGTCGAACCGCTCTTATTGGAGGTGGAACCTATCCGAAACCTGGTGAAGTCAGTTTGGCGCATTTAGGGGTACTTTTCTTAGATGAAACACCCGAATATCCACGAACGCTTCTTGAATCACTTCGCCAGCCCCTAGAAGACCGTAAAGTAACAATTGTACGCGCAAACGGACGCGCGGTTTACCCAGCAGATTTCATGCTGGTAGCAACCATGAACCCATGCCCATGCGGTTACTATGGTGACTCTAGCAAAGAATGTCGATGTAGCCTACAGCAAATTCACTCATACCAGTCTCGACTCTCGGGGCCATTTCTCGATCGTATTGATATGAAAATTGCCGTTGCTCCCGTTCCCCATCGCTTGCTCGTTATTAAAGATTCAGTGTCAAATACACAACATGAATCAGCAAAAAATATGATTATAAATGCACAAAAACGACAACATGACCGATATAAAAGTAGTATAAAATACAATAGTAATCTATCCAATGCTGAACTTAAACGTTTTGCAAATGAGACGAGTAGTGGAGCTAAGCTTCTCGTCACGGCAGCTGAAAAGCTCCAACTTAGCGCCAGATCAACGTTTAAAACGCTTCGGGTAGCTCGCACAATTGCGGATCTTGATGGATCATCAGAAGTAACGCAAGATCATATTAGCGAGGCCCTCCAGTATAGATAACTTGCCAAATTACCGCCCCTTTGCTATAATCTATCTCTGAAACATTAATAAATGCTCAACTGCAAATCAGCAGTTAAGGAGATTGCGATCAACAGATCAATTAGGACGAACGGAGAAATCCGAGCTCGTGAACTGCGTGTTGTCGGTGCTGACGGCGAACAGCTTGGTGTTATGTCGAGACAAGAAGCGATCAAGGTTGCAGAAGAGGCGGGCGTTGACCTGGTAGAAATATCACCCAACGCCGACCCACCTGTAGCGAAAGTCATCGATTGGGGCAAATATCAATATCAGCTCATGAAGCAACAGCAGAAAAACCGGCGCAGCAATAAAGCTACTGAACTGAAACAAATGCGTTTTGGGCTCAAAATCGGAGTAAATGATCTAGAGATCAAGCTCCGAAAAATCCGTAGTTTTCTAGCCGAAGACCACAAAGTAAAGATTTTAATATTTTTTCGTGGACGAGAAATGGCTCACCGAGAACTGGGCTACGAATTAATCGATCGAATAATCGCTGGCCTTGAAGATGATGCTGTCGCTGAACAGAAACCCGTCATGGCAGGCCGCAATCTTAGCATTACAGTAAGGAGTAAATAATGCCAAAACTTAAAACCCATAAAGGAACCGCAAAGCGAGTTAAGCTAACCCCGACCGGAAAAGTCTTGCGTGAACGTGCATTTGGCAATCATATGCTTTCAAAAAAAAGTAAGAGCCGCAAGCGCAACATCAATACACCTGCTGAAGTTACCGGTAATGTTGCAAAAAATATTAAACGTGTTTTAGGAGTTTAGATAATGAGAGTTAAACGTGGAGTTCCAGCTCGCGCCAAGCACAACAAAATCTTGCGTGCCGCCAAAGGCATGCAGCATAATCGAACGCGCAGTTTTAGGTTGGCAAAACAAGCTGTAATTCGTGCCTTACAGTATGCATATCGAGATAGGCGTACACGAAAACGCGATCTTCGACAGCTTTGGATTACTCGTATTAATGCAGCCGCTCGTCAAAATGGTACTACTTATGGCAAACTTATCGCTGGCATCAAAAAAACTGGCATCCAACTGGACCGGAAGGTTTTGGCCGACATGGCGGTCAACGAGCCTGAGGCATTTGCCGCTATTGTTAAACTAGCTACCAAATAAATCATTGACGGTCGTTATCACGTCACCAATAAAATATCCGTGCTTACTGAGAATAGTTTGCACGGATATTTTATTGGAGTACATCTGTAAGCCGGGTTCTGTCGAGAACGATCATCTATCTAGACTTACCATTGCTGATAAATTCGAGCGGATAGCGATCTGCGAACGAGTAGCTCTTTAAAGCAGATCTCCTTGCAGCGGACAGGGTTTACCTCTCTCCCGCGTCACCACGGTCGACTGTGGGCTCTTACCCCACTCCTTTCACCCTTACCTGTAATCAGGCGGTATCGTTTCTGTGGCACTTTCCCTAGAGTCACCTCCGGTTGCCGTTAGCAACTGTCCTACTCTGTGCTGCCCGGACTTTCCTCTTCATCTGTTACCAGATGCAGCGATCGTTTGATGTACTACAGTATATGATTATAACAAATTTTGGTCGGGATGACTGGACTTGAACCAGCGGCCTCACCACCCCCAGCGGTGCGCGCTACCACCTGCGCCACATCCCGGAAATTTTTCTACACAAAAGCCCCAGAGAAACCTTAGAGACGATTGACATTCCCCGCATACTTGCAAGGTGGATTTCCTCACGTTACTTCCACGGAAGTATCAAATGTTGGAATTCCAATGTCTATGATGTTAGGAAAATCATTTTACGCCTCAGTTTCATAGGGGCTGATTACAGTATACACCTGTTCGTTCTTACTAAGCAACGCCACACAAAAATGCAAATAAATTAATTAGTGCTTGCGTTGCGCTACGCATAAATTGTCCGATTAAGGGGCTGGCGACCATAACGATTACGAAAATCACTAATACGCCCATTCTTTCAATCGCCTCCATACCTTTTCGCACCCCATCGGGCGCCAGGGCATATAAAAATCTTGATCCATCCAAAGGAGGGAGCGGAATCATATTAAATACGAAGAAACCAAGATTGACGAGCACGAAAGTCTGTAAAAATGAACCTGATAAACTATCGCTTGTGATATTAAGGAGAGTATACAAACCAAACGCGATAAATGCCAAGAACAAGTTTGTCAGTGGGCCTGCCAGAGCGACAAGTGCAGAACCCCATTCGCCATAACGAACACGCATTGAATTAAATGGTACTGGTTTCGCACCTCCAAAAATGGGAGCACCACTAATCGCTAGGATGAGTGGTAGTAGTATAGTAAGAAACGGATCGATATGTTTGATTGGGTTTAATGTCAGTCTACCCTGAAGCTTAGCTGTGTCGTCACCAAGGTAGTAAGCCATAAACCCATGCATAGCTTCATGCAGTGTCATTGACACTAAAATAGAGCAGAGAACAATTACGATATACTCGATAGACATTAGACATAATTATATACCAACTTGACCAATAGAGCGAAAACAGCTATACTTGGTATGATTGTTAAATAATATCTAAGTGGAATATATATGGCATCAAAATGTGATCTTACCGGTAAAGGCAAGCAGTTCGGACACAACGTCAGTTTTTCTTTGCGTCGAACAAAACGTGCCTTTAAGCCAAATCTTCAGAAGAAGACTTTTGCTGTGGATGGTCAAAAAGTGACAATGACACTCTCGACCCAAGCAATTCGTACACTTCGCAAAAAAGGCATACTTACCAACAACCGAAAAACCTCCTCAATAAAGTAATCGCGTCTCTTTAGATCATTATGCTCTTTAGGCTGTACGGCTGACTATTACTGTTGTCATAGTTGCAGGTAAGGTGCTGCTCGACTTCACCTTATATCGAGTGGTCGTTTCGACAGGGATTTTAAATTCTTCATTAAAAACCTCGATAGTATCTTGAGGAACTTCGTAGTTTATATTACCATCGGCATAGTGCACCGGTATAACGACTTTCGGCTCTATGTGTCGTGCAATTTTTGCTGCTTCTTTAGCATCAAGTGTATAACCACCTCCACCAACCGGTATAATCAGAATGTCAATTACACCAATTCCTTCATACACCTCTTCTGTGAGCCCTGCATCAATGTTACCGACTATTGCAAATTTGATATCACCCACTTCCACGCGATAGGTCGTGGTTTGCTTTGTCCCGTCAAAATCGATGTGACGTTTTGTCGCAATACCAAGAATTGTAAAGTTGCCCACCTCATATTCCCCCGGTCCTTCAAGTTGCAAGATATCATCCCGATTTGGATTTAAAAATCGATTCTCGGTAGCAATTTCAACAACGTTCTTCACTTCTTTCCACTTTAAACCCAACGAGGACACATTTGGGTCAATCGCCAATACAAAATTTTTTGTTGTTAACGTAACAGCATTTCCACCTTTATATTCAACTTCAATCATATCTCTTCCTATTCTGACAGTATATTGTCGGTATCGATTATTACTTCATATTTTCCTGTGATGACCTGCATAATGAACTTATCACGTATACTCAATCGGTAGTAGAATTCATCATATGGCAAGATCGCATAATTCACTTGTCGACCTTCTTCTTTTTCAATCTTGCTGATGACTTCGGTAAGCTTTGACCCAGGCACAGAGCCAACGATCAATATGTCGATCTGACTTACAGAACCACGCACGAGTATACCTGCAGCTACAACCACCCGTATACCCTTCATGCTACCAAAATTCGTCTGCCATGAGTTATTATCATCTGCTTTTACGTGGTTACTTTTTTTAGTCTTTGATTTCCTACTATCAGTAAAGATTTCCCGAAAGGGCTCAAAATATTCATATCGTTGATCAATTTCATAATACAGTTTGTTATCATCAGCTGCACGACTAGTAATCACTCCCACTTGCAAGAGATTAGACAGCTCACGCCGAACAGAATTTATTTGTTCGTCAATCAACCGGGTAATCTCGCGCACATAAAATGACTTTCCTGGATTGTTCAAGAATAAATGTAGGAGCTTAACCCTAGTCTTTGAACCAAATAACGCTTCAATCAATTTATTTTCCCTCTGTTATTTCATTAAACAGTATAGCACAAAATAATTATACCCGCTGATCTAATCGTTTACTCACATATAATTCTAGCTCTGAAACACCCCCCCACAAAATAAAGGGGTTACGCCGAAACCACGTCATCTGTCGCTTTGCTAGTTGCCGATCACGAACGTTCGCTCCCATCACTGCTTCCTGTTCATTTAGTTCTTTATCATATAACATTTTGACGATCTGATAGATATTTCCAGTCATTGCTTCATAGTTCCAGCCATACTTATTGCCCAACAATATTGTTTCTTCAACTACTCCATTTTCAAACATTTGTTCAATCCGTGTAGCAATATTGGTATTGAGTTGTTCTTTTTCCGTCGTTATTCCCACAACTATAATATTCGCATCTACCTTCCATGATATACTAGAGTTTTGATTTCGGCTAAGCAACTGGCGAATGAGATGACGTTTATTCTTATCATTTATAGGTAATTTTACGTTGTTCTTAACACAATATTTATATAGAGAGTCCTGAGACATTTTTTCTAGCTTTTGACGCTCCTCAGGACTTGGTTCTTTTGGAAAGTTGTATCCAAGTATTACACCGTCAACATACAAACCAGTCCCACCAACTACAATAGGTAGATTGCCCCGCTCTTGAATCTCTTGAATTTTCTCACAAGCATAACGCTGAAAATCAGCTGCTGTATACCGCTGATTTGGATTTACTAAGTCGAGACCCCAATGGGGTACCTCCGTCTGTTCTTCTTTACTAGGCTTGGCTGTACCAATGTTCATGCCTTTATATACTGTGCGCGAATCAGCACATATCAGTTCACCTCCATATTTTCGAGCAATTTGTAAAGCAAAACCAGATTTACCACTTGCAGTTGGTCCAACGACTACTAGTACCGGCAATTTCATGTTGGTAGCCATCGCCGCTTTGCAAAATCTACAATACGATAATTCACTATATGAAACCCCTCTGTCTCAAGCACCTGCTTGTGCCCATCCTTCCCGCCATAATAGCCGCTTGCGCAATCACCAAACCGATTAACAACCCTATGCCAGGGTAAATCAGTTGGGCCAAAATGCGCAAGGCCGCCAACCTGACGAGCTGCATACGGATGACCAGCTAGTGCTGCAATGTCACCATATGTCATTACTCTCCCTTCAGGTATTTGGGCAACGAGTTCGTAGACACTATCTCGAAAATCAGGCGTTTGCAATTTGATTGACATTCCTCTCGACATCACCCCAATCAAGACAGCGAACAATGCCCGATTGTAATTTTTTGCCACTATTCCAAGGATATTCACCAAATAATAATACTGTTCCAACACCTTTCTCAAGCACACTTAATGCATGAGCTATATGATCGTCTATTAATATATCCGCGCCTATGTCATTACACACGTCACCTTTTGACCTATGAACCGCATCTTTTTCGTCTTCATCCTGATAGTAGTTTGTATGTACTATCGAGTTAAACATACCTGGGAAATGATGATCGGCCGTTTCGCGCGTAGCCGCTTCTAGAAAACTTTGCCTACCTGTTACTATGTGTAGTTCATGGCTTCGAGCAAGTCGTGTCACTGCATCTTGGGCGCCCGATATTAATGGCAGCCTCTGATAATACCCATCGGTTCTATATAAAGAATGTAGTCTTCGAATTACCTCTTGAGCTGCTTTTACTCCAAAAACCTCAAGCGTATCTTGTAGCTCATTATACATATGTTTTAGTTCAACTTGCGTACCGTACAGTTTATTGTAATCACGTACAACATGCGGCAATGTATCAGTTAGTACGTCATCACAATCAATCGCAATAACTAGTCGCTTCATTACACACCTTCAAGATATTCCCTAAGTGAGTTGAGTGATATTTTTTCCTCACCTTTTTGCGTGCGAACACTAATCTCGCGATTTTCTTTGTCTCTGGGGCCAATAATCAATTGGACAGGAATTTTCATTGCCGTCGCTTCACGAATTTTTTTACCGAGACTCTCGTTACGATTATCTGTTGTAAATCGCACTTCATTATATTTAAGCGGTTTCATTAAGACAATGTCTGATAAAATCGATACGATTTCATCAACATAATCATTGACTGTTTCATTGATCGTCAGGATGCGCACTTGCTCAGGAGCGAGCCAGAACGGTAGCCAGCCAGCAGTCTTTTCTAGTAAAAATCCCATAAAGCGCTCGATTGAGCCAAGTATCGCCCGATGAATGATTATGGGTCGCTGCTTATTGCCATCACTGTCTACGTATGCCAGGTCCATCCTTTCGGGGATCAAGACGTCAATTTGTGAAGTAGCGATTGAGTCTTCTTTACCAAGGACATTTCTCGTTTGTACATCAACTTTCGGCCCGTAAAATGCAGCTTCGCCTTCAGCTTCAATATATTTTACACCAAGCTCATCCATGGCCTGACGAATAATGTCACCCGACTCTTGCCAAACATTTTTATCACCTTCAAATTTATCCTTATCAAAATCAGGCAAAGATAATCTGTACCAATAGTCTTCAACACCCATTACTTCATAAACGTGACGAAACAATTCTAAGACCTTCTTAAACTCATTTTTAAGCTGATCTTTTGTTACATATAGATGCGCGTCGTTCTGTGTAATCGGACCGCGAATTCGAATTAATCCAGTAAGCGTACCGGAAAGTTCATGACGATATAGTCCAGCATGTTCGGCGAGTCTCAGAGGTAAATCATTGTAGCTTTCCACAAGCTTAACATATACCTGGTGGTGGTGCGGACAGTTCATAGGAGAAACATAAAATTTTTGTCCTTCTGCGTCCACCATCGAGAACATGTCGTCTGAGTAAAACTTAGCATGTCCAGATTTTTCATACAGACGCTCATGTGTAATTACGGGTGTATCGATGTATTTGTATCCATTCATCTCCTCTTCTTGACGCATGTAACGACTAAGTAAATTCTTAATGACCGAACCCCGCGGCATAAGGAGTGGCAAGCCTTTACCTACATCTTCACTAAATGTAAACATCTCTAGTTCTTCACCAAGTTTGCGATGGTCTCGTTTTTTTGCTTCTTCAAGCATATTCAGATGTGCATCAAGCTCTTCTTGAGTAGCAAACGCTACGCCGTAGAGACGTTGCATCTGCGGATTCGTCTCTTTTCCGCGCCAATATGCTCCTGCAACACGCATCAGTTTAAACGCACCGACCCTACCGGTACTTTCTGCGTGTGGTCCGCGACAAAGGTCAGTAAAATCTCCATCAGTATAAAAAGATACTGTATCAACCCCTGAACCACTCTCTGCGATAGTTCCCATCTCCGCTGGATCAAGATCTTTGGCGAGTGTAGTTCCGGAGCGTCTCAAATCATTAAGCAGTTCTGTTTTGTACGGCTGTTTTGCTTCGTCTGCCCACTTGATGCTTTCTTCGATTGATTTTTCACTACGCTCAAAGAGGTAGTCTGCTGCGATGATCTTACGCATCTCAGCCTCAATCTTGGAAAAGTCATCTTCTGATATCTTCACTTCTTCAATGTCGATATCATAATAAAATCCGTTCTCTATCACCGGTCCAACTCCGAACTTTGCTCCCGACCAGATTCGCTGAACAGCTTGCGCAGTAATATGCGCCAAGCTATGCCGCATTGCATTGAGTTGTTCTTTGTTCATGAAAGCCTCCTTATGAAATAAAAAAGCACGCCTACCGTAATGATTTTTTACGTGCGTGCCTCGGTCCCGAAAATTACGGGAGGTTCCACCTCGGCTATTTCTCTTGTTCCAGGATATTAACGTGTTCCTGCAACCGCTCTCACGAAGCTCAACGAATCGTTACGTCGCATCATTGCTTACAATTCACTATACCCCACCCCCTGTCAGCATTGCAACACTCGCCCGTACTTGCTATGCTGTTGACAGATATACGGGCGATTAGCTCATTTGGCTAGAGCGTAGCATTGACGTTGCTAAGGTGATAGGTTCGAATCCTATATCGCCCACCAAA
>JBDHUM010000017.1:0-21980 GCA_039809125.1 Saccharimonadaceae bacterium (SeqCode)
CTATAACCCCGCGGATGTTCCTAAAGTACCGATGACGTACGAAGAAATTAAAGACATAGTGGAGACAGGAGTTGACTATTTACAGGGGAGTACCCCTTCATCTGTTGAAAAAACACGGAAGGCGGTCTGTGTCATTCTTGATACACTGCGTGACAGTGTACCTGCTGTACAGGGTGGTTTTGGGGTAGGCTTTCCTTATCATTCTGTTGATGGTGATGGCACCATAGTTCCTAACCCAGAATTTACGCGATTCAATGAACGGTTAACTAATCTTCTAGGTGAAGAGGCTGTTAAAAAGGGAGGTGGTAATGTGACTTGGCCATGTAGTGAGCAACAAGGCTTACCTGGTCATTTGCCGGACGATTGCAAGGAATGTGTGATTACTGCCATAAAACCCAGAGAGATTATGCGGGCAATTCCCGATGTTGATTTGTTTGTGGTAGCGAGTGACACGAGTGAAGACACCAAGAAAGAGATATTGTCGACTGCTTTTAGGCATGGGTTTCATCAATCTGATTTTAGTGCTGGCGATGCTCTGGCGCGAGTTGATGGATTTATGGATCACGGTATAGATCAAGCATTTCCGCCGGCTGACATACATCTTATTAGTCTCGAAGAACTACATAGTGTGTTTTATGAGTATGTAAGAGGTAATTATGACGCTCGACCCGAGCTGTGGTCAATGTATGGCAAATGGAAAAATAATAGAGATATTAATTTTTGGTTTGACCTAGTATTTACAGGCTTTTGGAGCGATTATCGTCTGCCCGATAGTACGGAAAAGCTAATGATGGATGCACGAAAATCAATTGTTGAACGGCTTGGACCGGAGGAGGTAATGCATCGTGTGCGTACGATGAGCTCACGAGCCGATGTTTTACTGGACCATAAGCCAACTAGAGACGCATACTTAGCTAGAATGGATTCATTGCATGACTAGGGAAGGGCTTGCCGATTTGCACATGCATACCACTATGTCTGATGGCGATCTATCTCCTAGTGCTTTGATAATTAGAGCCGCAAAGACGGGAGTTACATTGCTATCCATAACTGATCACGATACAGTAGCCGCTTATGGCGACGCAACGTGGCAGACTGCTGAGGAAGAAAAAGTAGAGCTAGTGCCTGGTATTGAAATATCTTCCGAAGACAAAGAAAGTGGTCAAGTAATTCATGTCATAGGGCTGCGCATTGATCCTGAAGCGGTATCTATACGCAGTTTATGTGAGAGAGCAAGACAAATACGGACGGATTATTTAGAAGGGGTCACTGCGTCTCTAGGAGGTTTGGGTATTATAGTTCGTAAAGCATCATTGCTTGAAGATGGTGGTACTATTACGAAAGCACATATTGCTCGAGATGTGTTGTCTAATGGCAATAACAGAGTTGCTTTAGAGGAAATTTACGGTGAGGAGCCAGTACTACAAGGGATGTTTATTGAAGATTTTCTAATACGAGGTGCTCAGGCGTATGTAGAATCAAAGAAAACGCCGGTTAGTGAAGCAATTGAAGCAATCCGTGGTGCGGGTGGTTTAGCCTTTTGTGCACATCCAAGCTTTAATGTTATGAAAGGTTTTCCTCTTGAATCTATGAAAAATACCATTTTGACGAATGGATTTGACGGAGTTGAAGCATTGAATATACAGTATGACAAGGCCAATGAAGACAGAAGGTATGATATGGTTGAAGAATTTTGTGCTTTTGCAACTGCAAATGGTTTAAGGATAAGTGGCGGGTCAGACTATCATAGCGATGATAAATCACTTTGGGGAGAACACTCAAATATTGGTTTGATGAATGAGACCAATAGACTGACAGTGTCAATGGCAAGAGCAGCATTGAGCTGATATGATGTAAAGGTATGATAAAAAACGCGAAACTACTTTGGATGGATCTCGAGATGACTGGGCTTGATCCTGTAAAAGATCGGATTTTGGAAGTGGCGGTGGTGGCGACTGATTGGAATTTTAAAGAATCTGCAACCTATACCGCCGTCAAAAAAGTTGCACCTAGCTTGATGAAACAGCGAATGACGGGTGAGTTTTGGGAGAACTACGCGGTAGTGCGCGAAGCGTTACAGGCGCAGAATAACCACGGCAAATCGAGCAAGCTAGTTGAAGATGAATTGTTAGATTTTATAAAAAAACACTTTGATAGTAGTGAACGCATACTGCTGGCGGGCAATTCGATTCACCAAGATCGAAAATTTATCGACAACGAGTGGCCGCACCTGAGTGCAAAACTACATTATCGTATGCTCGATGTGAGTGCTTGGAAAGTGGTATTTGAGGGTAAATATAAGAAAAAATTTGCCAAACCAGAAAATCACCGAGCGCTTGATGATATCCGCGGTAGTATTCAAGAGCTAGAGTACTACTTAAAAAAGGTGAAAAATTAGTTCGTGCCAACAACACATAAAGATCTCGAACAATTTTTACTCAGTTTTCCGAATACGTGGCTCGATTATACTTTTGGTGAAGGCACGAGTGTCTACAAAGTGGGGCACAAAGCCACTGGGCAAGGCAAACTATTTGCGATTATTGCTGATGGATCGAAACCGCTCCGAGTTAGCTTAAAATGTGATCCGCAACTTGCCGAAGTGCTACGCGAAAAGTATGAATCAGTCCAGCCAGGCTATCACTTGAATAAAAAACACTGGAATACGATCGTCTGCAGCGGACAACTCGATGACAGTGAAATAAAGGACTTAGCCCGACTCAGTTACCGATTGGTTACTGAATAATTATTCTTCAGTGAAGTCTGAGAGTTTCTTTATGATAGGTGTAAGGTCGGTAGTAGTAGTGTCAGCATAGATTTTAAGGATCTGGCTTTTAGTGGTTTTTTTGAGGGCACTGAGATCATTGAGTAGTAGGCGTAGTTGGTAGGCAACTTCACGCGGATAAGTGCGATCAAGAGTGGCATTGAGACGGCCATTTTCGAGTACTGAAGTAAGCGAGGCCATAAATGTCTCTTCTTTGGCAGTAATCGAGGCCGGTATTTTTTTTGAATCGGTGGCTATACCCGCTGAGGCAAGACTGCTCGAAGCATTTGTCTCAGCGCTTGTTAGAAGTAAAATCAGCGTGCTGTTTATATTGCGCAGATTGGGATCGCGCAAGTTTTTTTGCTGATCGGTGGCGATTGTCTTTAGGGTACCAACTCGTAAAACAATCTTCTGGGCTTTTTCGTCGCCACTTTCACCACTGTTTAATACCATGATTGCACCAAAAATAAGTATCAATACAAAGACGACAATTCCACCTAAGACGAGCCATTTTGGCGGTCCGCTTGGTCGTGGTGGCGGGGCTGAAATCTGATTGAGATAATCAATCGAATAAGTTGGCTGCGTTGGCGCCGTCTGTTGGGGTTGATATTGGTTTTGTGGATTCATTACTTCTATTTAAGCACAGCCAGTACGGTAGAGAAAGTAATCGGTTGATCGACCTCTGATAAATAAGGGGCCATGCTATACTACGGATATGGATGCGAAAGAGGAAGTTCGATCACGTCTTGCCATAGAAGACGTGGTTGGCGAGTATGTTCATTTGCAGCGTTCTGGGCGAAATTATAAGGGGTTAAGTCCGTTCACGGGCGAAAAAACACCTAGTTTTTTTGTTAGTCCAGAAAAGCAAATTTGGCACGATTTTAGCTCAAACAAAGGCGGTGATGTTTTTTCGTTTGTGATGGAAGCCGAGGGGACGGATTTTCGCCAAGCGCTAGAGCTACTAGCGCGCAAAGCCGGAGTAGACCTTGGCCTTTACGATTCGACCAGCAGCCGCGAACTCTCTAAGCGTAAAAAGCGTATTTTAGAAGCTACTCAATGGGCAGCTAAATACTACCAAGTGTGCTTGACCAAAAATCAGCACGCCGCTGCATATGTATTTAGTGATCGTCACTTTGATAAATCAACTGTTGTCGAATTTTGCATCGGGTACGCACCCGACAGTGGCAAAGCGCTCGTACAATTTTTGGACAAGAAAGGTTTTTCGGCCAAAGAACTAAAAGACGCTGGGTTGGTCAATCGGGCTGGCGGTGATCTATTTCGTGGTCGCATGATGGTAAGCCTTATGGACGGAAGCGGACAAATAATTGGTTTCACCGGCCGAATTATTGTGTCAGACGATACGGCGCCAAAATATTTAAATACGCCGCAAACTCTGTGCTATGACAAAAGTCGTCATGTATTTGGGCTGAGTCAAGCTAAGTCTGCAATTCGTCAGGCTAAGACGGCAGTAATTGTTGAGGGCAATCTAGATGTGATTAGCAGTCATCAGGCAGGAGTGAAAAATGTTGTTGCAACGGCGGGTACGGCTATTACTGAACATCACATTAAAGCCCTACACCGACTGACCGACGATATTCGTCTGTCATTTGATAGTGATAAAGCGGGAGTTGCTGCAACTGAACGCGCAATTGCGATCGCTGACACAGTAGGAGTACGATTGTCAATAATCTCACTGCCAAAAGATAGCAAAGATCCAGATGAGCTCATCCAACGCGATCCAAAACTTTGGAAACATGCTGTTGGGTCGGCTGTACCGGCGATTGAATGGGTGATCGAACAGTATGCCGAACGTGCTGATCTTACAAGCGCTGCAGGCAAACGCGAATTTACGTCCGCTGCTTTACGTTTAACTGCGAAAATGAGCGATGCAGTTGAACGCGAACATTATGAAACTAAGGTGGCGGCTCGAATCGGCATGAGCTTGGATGCGATTCGACAAAAATCTGGACAGTTTGAGAGCGATGAGACAGAATCCCGTAAAAAACGTGTCGTTAACAATGAAGCGAATGATGAACTGCAGGTTGCATATCAAGACGATTTGCTTGCAGTGGCGGCAATTGATGTGCCGAGCCAGGAGCTTTTGCAGCACATTGATGTCGAGAGCCTTGTGGGCCAAGAACGCCAAACACTAGCAAAATATCTTGTGACGCATCGTGGTCAGGCTCTCATATCGATCCCCAAGGACTTGCAATCGATTGAAACGTATGTGAAAATAGTAACATTCAGAGCAGAGACTCGATATGCTGATTGGAGCGAACACGATCGCTACTACGAAGCAGCACGGCTTATACGCCAACTAGAATATGAACAGAAGAAACAAAAGCGAACTGATCTCCAAACCAAGCTACGTGCCGCCGAAGAAGGCGGTAACGATCACCTTGCACATCAGCTTCGCGAACAACTAAATGTACTCATAAAGGAGATTGCGCGTGGCCAACGACGATGACCAAATTATACCAAACGACCAAACGATGAGCGTATCAGCTGACGATGTACTCGAACCAGATTTTGATGATTTGGAAGAAGAAGATACTGCTGAGGATGTGCTAAACAACGGCCAATACCTCGATGATATTTCAGATGACTCAGTCCGACTTCACCTACGCGAAATTGGTAAAATTCCACTACTAAACGCCGAAGAAGAGCTGGCGCTTGCCAAGCGAGTCATCGAAGGCGATAAAAAGGCCAAAGATAAAATGGCTGAGGCAAACATGCGTTTGGTAGTTTCGATTGCTAAGCGTTATTCAGGGCGCGGTCTTGATTTTCTCGATTTGATTCAAGAAGGTCACACGGGTTTGCTACGTGCAGTAGAAAAGTTTGATCCCGATAAGGGGTTTAAATTCAGTACCTACGCAACGTGGTGGATTCGCCAGGCAATTACTCGTGCGATTGCGGACCAAGCGCGCACCATTCGTATTCCGGTGCACATGGTTGAAACTATCAATAAGTTATTACGTACTCAGCGTCGCATGACTCAAGAGTTAAATCGTGAACCGACTATTGAGGAATTGGCGCGTGAACTTGAGATGGAGCCAGAAAAAGTTGAACACGTGATAAAAATTAAGCAAGATATTTCGAGTCTTGATGCCGGTATTGGCCGCGACGGAGAAGATGACGACAGCGTACTTGGGGATTTTATTGAAGATGAAGATTCAGCGACTCCCGAAGAGTCGGCGACCACACAGCTGCTCAAGGAACAGGTGCAATCAGTGTTATCAACCTTATCCGATCGTGAACAAAAGATTATTCGCATGCGATTTGGACTTGATGGTGGTAAAAGCCATACATTAGAAGAAGTTGGACAAGAATTTGCCGTGACGCGTGAGCGAATTCGTCAGATCGAAGCTAAAGCACTCGTAAAGCTACGCAAACATAAAGATTCCCGAAAATTGTACGAATATCTGCAGTAGTTGCATAAGCACTATTATCTCTTTACAATATGCCTATGATACGAAAGCGGCGACAAGAGGGTTTTACACTAGTAGAACTGCTTGTAGTGATGGTTGTGTTGGGAATTTTAGCTGGTATTGTGGCTGTGAATTACCGTGGAACTAAAGAACGCGCCATCATGGATAGTCTTAAATCAGATAGTCAAAACGCAGTCGATGCGATAACACAGTTTCAGCTCGATACAACACTTTATCCAACCAGCATTAACTCTTGTCCTACTCCCGTAGCTGGTGCAGTGTGCTTAGTTGCAAGCCAAGGTAATACATATACCTACACCGTCAACAATGGAACCACTCCACCGACTTTTTCATTGACAACATCAGGTGGTGGCTTATCTATAGCTGCACCGTAGGGGTGTAGTATAAGTTATCGTTTGCGGATTGTGTCGACGACTCGGTCAATCTTTTGGTAAAAATCCTCAAGATCACTATTGTTTTCGATGAAGTAGTTGGCCATTGCAATCGGTCCGGCGACGTTGTTTTCTTCAATATTTTGCCAATCAAGCATGTCAGCCTCGTGGGCTTCGAGAGGATTATCGGACCGCAGCGACAGACGATGGTGCCGCAGATGTTTATGTGATAAAATCGCGAATAGCAATACTTCCCCGGGAAACTCATGTGTGAGATTTCGGTAGGCTGTCCATGAAAGTAGGCCGTCGACTGCTACGATGTGTTGACCTGCTTGAGCTAGGCGCGATGCTTCATCGACTGCTTCGTGAATGTCGTCTGCATTCGAAGCATGGTTGATGTGAATTTTTGGAATGTGAAGCTTGGCGAGATACTCAACGGCAGTTGATTTACCGCTGCCAGTTAGCCCAACGCAGACAAGTAGTTGCAAATGTTTTTTCGGATACATACTAGAGGTAGTATAGCATTGTCTGTTATGATAAAGAGAATGATTACAAAAATTGTCGGTATTGCAGGAACGAATGGGTCGGGTAAGGACACCCTTGGACACATGCTTCGTGATGAGTTTGGTTATACGACAGTAAGCCTAAGCGATATCTTGCGTGAGGAGTTGACGCGACATGGCCTGCCGCACACTCGAGAAAATCTCAGCGGTCTTAGTAGCGAGATGCGCCAAGCAGAGGGCGACGGTGTGATGTCCCGCAAAGTTTTTCGTAAGTATGGAACTGATAGGAAGCTTTGCATTACCAGCATTCGTGCTCCAGGAGAGGCAGAAGAAATTCAAAAAGTGGGCGGGATAATTGTTTGGATTGATGCGGACCAGCGAGTACGCTACGATCGAATTCAGATGGCCAATCGCGGTAGGGGTGTCACTGATGAGCTATCGTTTGAAGAATTTAAGGCACAAGAAGCGCGCGAAATGACGCCAACAACACTCGGCGGCGGACTAAATATGGCAGCAGTGCGAGATATGGCCGATGAAAAGATTGCAAATAACTTTGATTCATTAAAGGCCTACCAAGATTACCTACGCGAGTATTTCAAACTGAGCGCCAGTTAAGTGTCAATTACTAGAGTTTGAGATTTTTTCGACAATCTATCAATACTGGTGTATGATGATAAAAACCATATGGGCTGGGAGATAGGGACTGGTGTATGGGGCAAAGCGGAGCCGAAGGTATTATAAAGGTAATTAAAGATTACGACGCGCTAACTGCTGAGGAATTACTGCGGGCCAGAGACGCAGGCAAGTTAGGAGAAGCTGTCACTCACTTTACTGAGGCAGTTGGAGTTAAAGGCAGGACAGGCGACCATATAGGCACGCAACTAGGCAAGATTAATCCTGAGGACTTTGCGCGTGCAGCAGCACTTTTAGGCGCACTAGCTGAATTATTCAACGGTCCAGCTCAGGGCGAAGATGTTTATCGGCCTGATGATCGGCGTAGCGTGCATGGACTCGTTACCGTCGACAATGTAGATACAGAATTGTTAGACGGACCTGAAATTCTTACTGATCCATTAGAAGACACTGATACATTGCCTCTTGTAATAAGCAATAATCCTCCTGTAGACAGACTTATCTGCACCCTACTAGGTGATGACTTTGACATGACGGACATGACAGCTAAAGATGTTGCGCAGCGTATTTATGAGGTCGCAGGGTTGTTTGAAACACGCACACAAAACGATGGAAAGAAGATTGATCCTATCGAGCGTATACGACTGTTTCTTGAAGGAAACACATACGGAGAAATAGCTGCGCAAGGTGGCTATACGCCAAAATCTGTTGCGCAGTGGTTTGGTGAACTAAGAAATAGAAAAACTAAGGATGTCATAGACGAGCATTCCACATCTTCATCGCAACCGCCTTCAGTGGGAAATACTGTGACGCCGCTGAGTGATGCGGCAGCGAAAAATCAGGAAACAGGTACGGAAGTAATGACAGATGAACCTCGATACGTAAAAATCGCTGATCAATTGGCAGAACTTTCTAATGTCCCAGTCAATTTACGAGAAGCGTTAAAAGAACATCTTAATCCCGACGGTACGACTAATGTATCCCTTAATAAAGAAAGGGCAATAAAGAACGTTCGAGGTATGATTGTACAGGAATTCGATGCTCTTAATGTGCCTGGACTAGATCCTGGGGCACGGTATCAGATTATTTCTGTACTTGGTGTACAACTGAAGGATTCATCGGATAAAAGTTGGCAGGGTGTACCACCAGTAACAGTTGCCTCCCGGATAAAGAAGCTAAAAGAGGATAACAACGGGAAAGCTAGTCCAGAACAGATATATTCGATTATTATGGACGGGTTTGAGCACATTATAGAACAGATCGAGCAACTACGAGCAGAACAGAGTGCGTAGTACGCTATACTAGAGTATATGAAACGTCTGGCTATTATTGACGGGAAAAGCGTGTTTTACCGCGGCTATTATGCGATGCCAAATCTTAGTAAGGCTGACGGTACACCTACCGGTGGTGTCTACGGATTTGCAGCTATGAGTCTTGAGCTCATCAAAAAACTTAAACCTGACTATGTGTGTGTTGCTTGGGATAAGCCTAAAACCAACATTCGCCGTCGCCGTGAACTCTATCCAGAATATAAGGCTGGCCGTAAACCTGCCCCGGCTGATTTTTATGAACAGATTCCGATACTACATGAGCTACTTGATGCTTTGTCGTGGCCATTGTACGAGCTGGATGACTATGAGGCCGACGACATTATGGCCAGTCTGGCACGTCAGGCCGAGAAAGCCGATATCGAAACCTGCTTGATTAGTTCTGATCTTGATATGTTGCAGTGTCTTGGCTCAAATACACACATGTACGCACTGAAGAGAGGTTTCTCAGACATAGAGCTTTACAAACCAGAATATTTCGAACAAAAATACGGCATTAAGGTCGATCAATTTCTTGATCTGAAGGCCCTAAAAGGCGATTCGAGTGATAATATTCCTGGCGTTCCAGGCATTGGCGAAAAAGGTGCGGTGTCGCTACTGCAGCAATACGGCACTCTTGATGGTGTTTACGATCAGATTGATACAATCACTGGCGCGACTCAAAAAAAGTTACTAGCAGGTAAAGATTCGGCATATCTAAGCCGCCAAGTGGCCGCCTTGATGTTTGACGCTCCTTTAAGACTTGATCTTGCAGCGATGGATAGCAAGGATCTTGATACGACAAAGCTTAAGACTATGCTGCAAAAACTTGAATTTACCAGTTTGCTACGTAACTTACCCGAACATATGCGTTATGTTGAGGCTGATGATAATAATGCAGGGCTAGCAGAGACGGTTAAGCTAGTTGATTGGAATAGCGAGGTAGCAGCTACTGCTTTGATGGCAGACAAGGTCATTGTGCAGTGCATTGATGATGTAGTATACGTTTCGCCTAGATCTGACATTGCGTCTATACCACCGATTAGCGATCTCCATAAAATTATTGCTAATGTAGGAATTATCACTCATGATGGTGATCAGCTGTGTCACTATCTACTTGATCACGACTGCTTTTTGCCCGAAACAATGTTTGATATGCGTCAAGCTGGGTTTTTGATAAATCCACTTAAAAAATCACGTACGATCGTTGATGTAACTGGCTACGACGGTAACTCGCCTGACATTATACTAGGGGAATTGTGGCAAGTATATGATGATCAACAACAAAAACTTGAAGCCCTTCCTAAAGTACTGCACATCGCTAAGGAAATTGATTTTCCGTTGATTCCAATATTAGCACGTATGGAACACAGGGGGATCTATTTAGCGGTTGATGCTTTGCAAAAAATGAATAAAAAATTAGTTCAAGATATTAAAAAACTCGAAAAAAGCATCTTTGAACATGCAGGTGAGGAATTCAATATCGCCAGCCCAGCGCAACTAGCTGATGTTTTATACGATAAACTTGCCTTACCAACGACTGGTGTCAAAAAAGGTAAAACCGGCTACTCAACTGGGCAAAAAGAACTCGACAAGCTGAGGTCGCTTCATCCGATTATTGAATGTATCGAACAGTACCGTGAGCTCACAAAGCTGCAAAGCACGTATGTTTTAGCATTACCGGAATTGGTTGATACAAACTCATATCTTCACACCACGTTCAACCAAGATGTGGCCGCAACAGGACGACTTAGCAGTACTGATCCTAATCTACAGAATATACCAGTACGTACTGAGCTTGGTCGTTCTATTCGTGAGGCCTTCATGCCAGCCCCAGGTAACGTTTTTGTCAGTGCTGACTATTCACAGTTCGAACTGCGTCTTGCTGCCGTACTGGCCGGCGACGAAGAGATGATCAACGATTTTAATGCAGGTACCGACATTCATGCAAAAACGGCTGCTGATATTCACCATGTACCGCTCGATTCGGTTACAAAGCAGCAGCGTCGTGATGCCAAGGTAATTAATTTTGGTGTTTTGTACGGTATGGGGCCTCATGCTTTGGCGCAAAATACCGGCATGACATTTGGCCAAGCAAAAACTTTTATTGATGAGTATTTTAAGATTCGACATAAAATTCGTGTCTATATCGACAAGACTCTGGAGCAGGCGCGTAGTGATGGTTATGTAGAAACATTTTATGGTCGTCGTCGACCTACGCCCGACGTAAAATCGAGTAATTTTATTGTTCGGTCTGCGGCAGAACGAGCAGCAGCTAACATGCCAATACAAGGTACCGAAGCAGACCTTATGAAAAAGGCGATGATACGCATTGAGGAAGAACTTAACCCGCTCGTGAGCCGAGCACCCAAAGCTCGGGCTGCAGATGCCGTTCAATTAGGACGAGACGGCTCGCTCGCTTCCCAACCACTAGGCTTTCAAGTTCTGCAAATTCACGACTCCATCCTTGTCGAATGCCCAGAGGAATCAGCTGAAAAAATCTCCGAAATCCTCGTCGCAGTCATGGAGTCCATTGCCCCTGAGCTCGGAGTCCGCCTCCAAGTCGATGTTCATATCGGGAAAAATTGGGGAGAAGTATAATAGTTGAAATGGACTGACCTTGGTGTATAGACACTTGACTATCAGTAAATATTATGCTAAAATAGAATTGTAATGCACGATTATGGAAACAGCAAAAACCCAGAAACAAAAACGGATGATATAGATAAACTGCGTGACACGTTGCGAATTGAAGCAGTACGGCATTTAGTTGATTCCGGTAACTTTGAAATTTCTCGAGCTATAGGATTTCAGTTTGGTGATGAAAGAGTTGGTGGGGAAAAGGCGGCCGATCATGAAATGCAGCTACAAATTGAAACTATCCGTCCAGGGCAAAAAAAGTCTGATGATAGATGGACGATTATCGGATTACCAACTACTGCTGTCACGGAGCATGTGCCAGGCGTCTACACCCATAAGAACACGTTTACCAATATAAATATTAGAACTACACCTGAGGGTGAGCATGTATTTACCATCGTTGGAGATGATTTAGATAAGCAAGCAGCACTTGCATCGGCTAAGAATCTACTTGATAGCGGCACTATCGATAACAAGAACCTGACACAATGTCTTGAAGTAATTACGCGTATCCTGTCCGAACAATATACGGTAAATGGGATCGGAGAATTGGAAAATGCTCCAGGGGAGATGTTAAAAGAAATCGATGATTTAATAAGAGACACTCTAGAAGAATACAATGCCCCGACCATTATCGGAGGGAGTGATTTTATGGGCAAAGGTGAGGACATGCGGAGTGTCATGGTTGTAGATGGTATTGACGAGGATTTCAATCCCACCTTAACGAACGGTGAATACATGTTACAAGCTGATTGTCCTTATAAGGGTGGGCAAATATTTTACTTCTATAGCTCCATGCAGGGTGAGGTACGTGAGACGGTTCGCCGCACGCCCCCAGAATCGTTGCCTGAGATCACAGATCAACAACGATCACAACATCCATATGTGGTGATAAATTCTAGAGATATCCATACTAATTCAGATGAGCCTGCTACTGACATGGACGGTCGCTCGGTAGATGTAAACTATATGGAAGGGTATGCTGTAATACATGTCGCTTCAGAAGGCAGTATTCAAGTTCGCTCAATACGTATATTCCCCACGAAAGACGAAGCTCAGTTAGCAGCAGACAGGATGTACCAAGAGCAACTATGGCGTGAAAGTGAGCCTACCCAGCCTACTGTCGACGAAATGCGCGCACTTGTGGAGTCTGTGCGCACAATGTCGAGGTTGCAATCTGAAAGCGAGCTAGAAGCGTTTTTTTCTACCGAAACGTAGTATAATTCAAGTGTGAACAAAGAAGAGATTGTCGTCAAGGGCAAAATATTTGAGTTAGTACACCTCGTGCAACCAGATGGGCGGGTGTTTGAAGTTGCGCGGCGTGCGCCGGGAGTAAGGGTGATTGTTCATGATGTGTCTGCTGGAAAAATTTTGCTTACCAAAGAGTTTCGCCATGAACTGGAGGGGTGGGACTATCGACTGCCAGGTGGTAAAGTGTTTGATACACTGGATGAGTTTGAAGTATTTCGCGCGGGCGGGACAGAAATTGCTGATGCAGCAAGGAAAAAAGCTGTTGAAGAAATACAACAAGAAGCTGGCATCGAAATCGATGAACTTGAATTTTACAAAAAATCGATACTTGGAGCGACTGTCGAATGGGATCTGTATGTATTTATTAGTGAAAAATGGCAACTAAATGAACTTGGTCAAGAGTTAGAGCAAGGTGAAAAAATAGAAGCCGATAACTGGGTGGATTATAGCGAGGCGCGACGCATGATACTTGATGGTTCTATGAGTGAAGAACGTATTGGACTAATTCTACTGCAGTGGCTGGAGTCACTCGCGTCACAATCTTGATCGACGAAGAAATGTTACACTGGAGTATATGAGATTATCTGATTTCGGTGAGCGCATGAGTAGCGAGGCGGGAATTCTGCAGCTTATGGATGATCTTGGCAGGGCGCTTGCAGGCGAAAAACCTGTCGCGATGTTTGGTGGCGGTAATCCAGCACAGATTCCAAGTGTGACAAGCGCATTTAAGCAAGAATTACAAACGATACTTGCCGATGAACAGCGACTCGGGGCAATGCTTGGTAACTACGACACACCTCAAGGCAACGACGAGTTTATACAAAGTGTCGTTAGTCTACTTAACTCCACGTATAACTGGAAACTTACGGCTGATAATGTGGCAATTACTTCTGGTTCACAGAGTGGATTTTTTATGTTGTTTAATCTCTTGTCTGGCCAGGCTGGAACACATAAAAAGCGGATTTTGTTGCCGTTAGTGCCAGAATATATCGGCTATGCTGACCAGCTGATTGAGCCTGATAGTTTTTACTCCCTTCAGCCAACAATCGAGAAAATTAGCGACCACGAATTTAAATACGGCATAAATTTTAAAGACTTAAAGATCGATGAATCAGTAGCTGCAATCGCCTTGTCACGACCAACCAACCCGACCGGTAATGTAGTAACGGACGAAGAGTTAGAGCAACTTGGCCTATTCGCGCAACAGCATGACATTCCACTTATAATCGATAATGCATATGGCCTACCATTTCCTGGAGTGATTCGTTCGCAGGTGAAACCATATTTTGATAAAAACACTGTGCTAAGCTTTAGTTTATCGAAGGTGGGTTTACCGAGTTCGCGGGTTGGAATTTTCGTAGGACCACCCGATCTTATGAAAGCTCTTTCGAGTGCGAATGCGATAGTTAGCTTAGCAAGTCCGAGCATCGGACAGTACATTACGAGTCGTTTAATGAGATCCGGCGAGATCCTGGCGCTTGCTCGTGAACAGATTCAGCCTTTTTACGCTGAACGTGCCAAAAAAGCTCGAGAGTTGTTTTTATCGGTGTTGCCGGGTGAATTGCCCTGGCGTTTTCACATCTACGAAGGTTCTTACTTTTTTTGGCTGTGGTGTGATGGCGCCAAAAAAACTTCTGGACAAGTGTACGGCTTCTTAAAAGAACGAGGGGTTATTGTGGTGCCAGGTGAGTACTTCTTTCCAGGTCAGGATACTACTAAATGGCAACATGCACATGAATGCATTCGAATTAATTTTTCACGCCCTGATAGTGAGCTTGAAGCTGGCGCGGCAATATTAGCCAATGCCGTTAAATGGATGTATGCGTAAAATCTCTGCTATACTGGTACATTAGAAAGATAACGACACAAAAATATGCAAGCATCTAAAATGTGGAAACGATTTCGACCGCGTGTACGCGGTAGACTTGACGATCAGACGTTGTATGATAGTTCGTCGTTGTATGGCAGAGCTAAAATTATCATGCAGCAAGCACTACGGGAGGTATCATCAAATGGTGGATCGATGAAGCGTAGTGATCAAGCTGCAAATATGCTCAAACGACACAACAATCACCAGCCCGAAGAACTTTTGGCGCAACTTATTTTATTATCGGCGAGTGCCTCGCGCGCCCAAAAAGAGATGGACGAGCATCGTGGTGGCTACAAAAATCGACAAGCTCGTCTGTTTGAGCTAATTGATTTTAATGATACTTTTGTTGACACCGTGTTAGCATTACCCGAAGATTATCTTGCTGATTTTCCAGCTCGCTTAAAGGCTGAAATTACAAGGTATTGTGAGAGTGTAGGCGTGACGCCCTTTAGTGATCAGCAGTTTGATGCGATTATTCATGGACTTAGCCGCGAAATTGCGGTTTATCGTGGAGCTCGTGAACTCGGTTATATTGTACATATGACTAGTCGTGTGCAAGATGCTAAGGGTGTTGATATGGTAGTTACAGACCCCAAAACGAAGAAATCTATTAATGTCGACGTCAAAACTCATTCGGCGTTCCATTTTCGCTTAATCGAGCTTCAGCACCAACGCCGAATTGATGAATCGCGACGATTGGAGTGTGAGTTGGCTGGTTTTTGTAAGCTTGTTAACGGTCATAATCACGACCAAGTTGAGACTGTATTATTACGAATCGCCACCGATCGATTGGGAGAAATCCGAAACTTTGGATTTGAAAATTTGAGCGCACTAGGCACGTTGATCAGCCAAGCGATTGAAAATGACGGTCGCTACATCGCTGGCTAATCATTAACAGATTGATTTTACGAATAATCTATGACATTATTAAAACATGTATCGAAGTAGCTCATCGCGCGTAATTCCACTAATTATTTTTGGCGTGGTGCTTATTGCATTAATTATTGGGCTAATTTCAGCTGGCCGATTTTTGTTTGGCGGAAATAGTAAAAAGACTGAAGAAACAAAATCAATTGTACAATCAGCACGCGATGAATTACTAAAAATTACTACCGAACGCAGCGTACGTATGACAATTCGCGGTCCGATTGTCGCCGACGAAAATTTTACAAGTTACCAGGTGTCGGTTTCACCGACCGCGCGCGTTTATACCGTGTTTGACGGTTATCTTGACGTTGTTCGTGAAAACAAGTCATATGAAAACAATAACAAAGCTTACGAAGAGTTTGTTTATGCTCTTGATAAGGCGGCAATTACAAAACCCGGCAAGTATAATGAGGAGCAAGCAAGTGATTTACGAGGGGTCTGTGCGACAGGTCGGCTCTATGAGTTTGAATTTCTTGATGGTGGTAGTGTCAAAAAACATTATTGGACATCAACTTGCAAAGGTTCTCCTGGAACTTTTGGCGCTAGTGTTACGCAGGTGACAAACCTTTTTGCTAAACAAGTACCCGAGGTACGGCTCGAGTTTCTTGATTCTTCAAATCAACTTAGCTTGTAGCGAGAGGCGAAGATGCCCGAATTACCAGAAGTCGAAACTGTCCGGCGCGGACTAAACAGTTTGATTATTGGTAAGATTATTCGTGACGTATCAGTGTTTGATTCACCAAAAAGTTTTCCGAACGAGATGAGTCAAGTGAAGACTTTCATGATAGGTGCCAAAGTGACAGATGTAGCTCGACGTGCCAAGGTGTTGATTATTGGTTTATCGAGCGGTTATAGCTTAGTGATTCATCTCAAGATGACCGGACAACTTGTGTTCAGGGGGAAGCAACAGTTTGGTGCAGGGCACCCGAACGACTCGTTGATTGGCGAACTACCCGATCGCTCCACGAGGGTGTCTGTTGTGTTTAGTGATCTGTCGAAACTATTTTTTAATGATCAGCGTAAATTTGGCTGGATCAAGCTGTATCCGACCGTAGAAGTGTTAAATATTGATTTCATGAAAAAGATTGGACCGGAGCCATTGGAGGATAAGTTTACCGGCGAAGAGTTTATAAAACGTATGCGCCGTCATAGTAATACATCTGTAAAAGCGGCTATTTTAAATCAAACTGTGTTGGCGGGTGTCGGTAATATTTATGCCGATGAAAGCTTGTGGGGTGCGCAGATTCATCCTGGAGCGCGGGTAAAGGACATTTCTGACAAGCAGCTCGAAAAACTGCTGAGTGAGATAAAGTATGTTATGAATTTGGCGATTGAAAAAGGCGGCAGTACTGATCGTAACTACGTGAATGCAGAGAGAAAAAAGGGTAGTTATATAGATTTCGCACGCGTATTTCGACGCGAAGGTCTTGCTTGTCAGCGATGTGGTGGGATGATCCAAAAAACTCGCGTTGCTGGGCGTGGCACGCACATTTGCCCGACATGTCAAAATTGAGTTTAGCTTACGGCCAGCTATGAGCTTAGTACATTGCGAGCACTTGCCTTGTTCGGCAGGTAAAGCCCAACCGTAAATCAGTGTATAATTAACACGTAGTGATTTACTGTTTATTTGGCGAGAATAACTTTTTGCGTCAGCAGAAATTAAGTGAGATTGTCGGTCGAGAGCGGCTTGAGCGTTATGACGGGGAAGAATTGACCCGTGGTGACTTACCTGATATTTTTTTGGGTCAAACGCTATTTACAACCGAGCGTACCGTTTGCATAAAAGGATCTAGCGCGAATAAGATGATCTGGGATGAGCTAGCTGATTGGTGTGAAAAGATCGATAGTTCATTTAAACTTATTTTGATCGATATCAAACCTGACAAGCGTACTAAAACCTATAAGTGGCTACAAAAAAATGCCAAAATTGAGCTGTGTAGTTACTGGACGCTGCGTGATACGCCACGTGCGACTCGCTGGCTTAACGAGTATGCCGCGCTGTCGGGCGTGGTGATATCTAATTTGCTGATTGATACCATGATTCAACGCGCGACCAGGTTGAGTAGTATCGATGAAAAACCAGTAATCGACCAAGATTTACTAGCTAATACGGTGGAGCAGCTGGTTGGTATGGATGGTGATGTTACCATCGACATACTCGATGCAGTGATGTCACCATCAGCGCTAGAGAATGCTTTTGATTTATTGAGCGTTGCCTTGCATGGTTCAGTCGAAAAAGTAAACTCGATGATTGGGCATTTAAAAATGTACGAAGACCCCCATCGTTTGATCGCATTGATAGCCAGTCAAACGCTAACTTTGAGTAGTCTGGTTTTGGGAAAAGATAGCCGTTCAGTTGATCAAATTGCTAGCGACACAAAAAGCCATCCGTATGCATTAAATCAAATGCACTCGTTAGCGAAAGGGATGCAGCTCGAGCAAATTAAGAACATTGTTGGAGCGTTAGCAGAGGCTGATTTACAAATGAAACGCGGGCTAGGCAACCCATGGTCATCACTACAAACTGCACTACTTGTGATAGCAAATAGAAAGTAAGCCAAATGGCTACTTGGCAGCTTTTTTAGCAACTGGCTTTTTCGCTGAAGATGTCTTTTTTGTAGCAGGTTTTTTAGTGCTCGTTGCGGTGGTCTTAGCTTTCGGTGCTGCTTTTTTAGTTGCTGGTTTTGCAGCAGCAGCCGGTGTTGCTTTTTTAGCTTTCGAGAGTTTCACGCCAGCGTCTTTAGCAGCCTTTGAAAGGGCAGCTTTGCGTCGCGCAGCTGTAGCTTTAGGAAGCAAGTTCTTCTTAACAGCCTTGTCAATTTCGCTATGAGCTTTGGCGAGTGAGTCAGAAGTAGGTTTAGCATGAAAGTGCTTCACGCTAAGCTTGGTACTGCGCTTCGTGGCAACATTTCGCTCCTGCCGGATCGCGGTTTGCTTCATTCGTTTGATGGCTGATTTAATAATGGGCACAAAACTTCCTTTTAACTTAAAAATTATAGAACAATCTAGTGTAGTATACCTGATTTGTCTCTCGGTGTAAAGTTAGTGGTGGCAAAACTGTTGACTGAACCAAACTACTTATGGTATAGTGACGCGTAAGAAACACCGCAAAATAAACAGATAAAAGGACAAACGAATGGCACAAGAGTCAGTAAAACAGCAAATTATCGACACCATTAAAGAAGTTGATAACGTTTTAGTGACAGTTGGTAGTAATCCATCTGTTGATGTACTCTCGGCGGCACTTGGTGTAACATTGGTCATAAACAAACTGAATAAGCATGCCACGGCCGTATTTTCGGGTAGTATCCCGCCGGCAATTTCATTTCTTGATCCTGAAAAGACGTTTGAGGATACTGTCGATAGTTTGCGTGATTTTATCATTGCACTTGATAAAGAAAAAGCTGATCATCTTCGATACAAGGTAGACGGTGATCTTGTGAAGATTTTTATCACACCGTATCGTACGGTAATTTCCGAAAAAGATCTTGATTACAGTTCTGGTGACTACAATGTTGAGATGGTAATCGCGCTTGATGTTGAGAACGAAGAAGACCTAGATAAAGCGCTAAGCGATCACGGACGGATCATGCATGATGCAACAGTCGTATCAGTTAGTATTGGTTCGGAGGCAAGTGAACTTGGTACTTTGCAGTGGCATGAACAAGATGCCAGTAGCTATAGCGAACTAATGGTTGGCGTAGCTGATGGTCTGCGGGACGGCAAAAACTTACTAGATGAGCAAACATCTACAGCACTACTTACCGGTATTGTGGCTGCAACCGAACGATTTAGTAATGAAAAAACGACTTCTGGCGCAATGACCGTTGCTGCTCAGCTGATGGCAGCGGGCGCAAACCAACAACTGATTGCGATCAAGCTTGAAGAAGCTAGTCAGGAACCACTAGATACTGAGGGAGAGTCCGAAACGGGTGATAGTAATGAAGATTCGGTAGATGAAGGTGTTGGGAAACCAGCTCCAATCAAAGAAAAAGCCTCTAAAAAGCCAAAGCAAGACGATGAACCGATTGTTGATCGGCCTGCTGCGGATGGAACAATGCTTATATCGCATGCAAAACGAGGTGATGTCGATGATGTTGCCAAACAAGTTGAAGAAGAGCGTCAGTCTGATGCAACAGAAGAGGCTGAGCGTGAACTTTCAAAGGCTATCAAAAAGCCCTCAGCTGTACCAAGCTTAAAAGATATGAAAGCTGATCTTGACGCTGCTAAAGCCGAGCTTGATAAGGAGAGCGAAAGTGATAGCGACGAGTTGCCAGCTCTACCGAGCCTACCACCTGTAATGCCACCAAAAGCAACGGACATTCATAGCGACCGTGAGGAAATTGATAAACCAACATTTGGCGGCGTGCTCAATGCGACGAGTGAACAGGCAGCAATTGACAAAAGAAATGCCGAACTAGAAGATCAAAATAAAACAATTCTAAAGCACGAAGGGGCAAAATACGTAGGCAATCAGCCATCGCACATTCCGCCGTTAAATTCGTTTACACAAACACTTTCCACACCAGAATTACCGTCAGCTGACCCTCTATCAACTGATAACCCTACTACTCATGTCAAAACAGTTGAAGAGCCGACTGCGTCAGAAGCACCTGAATCTCCAAAAGAGACGCCACAATCAAATGACTCGTTTGCGCTATCATTTGAGCCTGCTCCAACTCCACCGCCAATGACAGCGCCGCTGCCGCCGTCCGATCAAGCGAAGCCTGAACCCAAGGCTGAAGCAGAGCATATACCAACTCTCAATGAACTTGATGAGGCCTATCGTACGCCTGCTAATAATTCTCCGTCACCTGCAATTGACGAAGCACTTAAGGCTGCCACTTCAACATCAGAGCATAAGGAAAACGCTTTGCCTGACATTTCTACATTGCCGCCACTTCAAACGCAAACACCCGCTAATGATGGCAGTTTGCCACCACTTCCACCGCCACCAGCAAGTATCGATGGTTTACCGCCGTTACCACCCTTGCCTCCAATGAGTGAGCCGACTCGAGCGAACACACAAAATCCCGAAACGTTACTCGGTAATATGCTGCCGCCTCTACCAACCCCCCCTGCCAGCACTACGCCGCCAATCCCAACATCCGCGACCAACGATCCCAATCAGTTTCGTATTCCAGGCCAAAGCTAGCTAGAATACATCGACGTAAATACGCTATACTGCGCTATAGTGCATGAAGATGATGTTTTATTAATTGATAAACCGGCTGGTCTTACTAGTTTTGGCGTCGTGGCGCGTATTCGCCGAGTTTTGACTGAGCAAAAAAGAGCGTTTCATCAGCAACGAGGCTACTGTCAGACAAAAAACCAACCTATCAGCAAGTGCCGCTGTAAAGTAAAGGTTGGACACACTGGTACCCTCGATCCATTTGCAACGGGGCTTATGATTATTGTCACCGGTAAAGAGTGTCGAAACGCCAGCCACTATACGAAACTTGATAAAACGTACGAAACAACTATTGAGCTCGGAAAGATTAGTACTACCGGTGATCCAGAGGGTGAGATTAATGCTGCAAGTTTTGTCATACCCTCACTTCATGAAGTTGAGGCGGTTTTGCCGCGTTTTACGGGCAAAATTATGCAAACACCACCGGCTTTTAGCGCCATCAAAATTAATGGAAGGCGCGCTTACCACCTTGCACGTGAAGGAAAGAGGGTCGATATGCCCGTGCGCCAGGTGACTGTGTATAAGCTGGAATTAATTAATTACGACTATCCCTATTTGCACATCAGAGTACAGGTAAGTAGTGGTACTTATATTCGCAGCCTAGCCGAAGATATCGGTCGCGAGCTGGGGGTCGGCGCATATTGTCTCAACTTGCGCAGACTATCGGTAGGTGAATGGAAAGTTACGAGTGCAAAGACACTTCAGGATTTTGGCCTATCAAAAGGTTGACTGAAGGTTTTCACAGAGATACAATAAGCTCTAACGTATTATGATCAAAACAAAGATGACAGTTCTAATATTTGGGGTAGGGGCGTTACTATCTATTTGTACGGCCCTTTCTCCCAGCTTCACTGAGTCTGCCTCAGCTGCCCAGATATCCAGAGTTGTCACTAACACCAATGACAGCGGTGCTGGTAGTCTTCGTCAGGCTATCATAGATGCCAATACTAACCCAACTACGTCTGCTGCGCCACATCAGATTACCTTTAACATTCCTGGTGCAGGGGTGCAAACTATTGCCCCCACTTCTGTGTTTCCTAACATTACTCAACCAGTTGTCATAGATGGAACGACCCA
>JBDHUM010000018.1:0-20088 GCA_039809125.1 Saccharimonadaceae bacterium (SeqCode)
AGTGATAGCTATCAATACATTGTTGAACTAGACAAGGCAACCAAAAAATTAGCGCGGATTGTGATGATTGAAACAGCTACTGATGGTGCAGCGTCGGTGCATACACTGTTTGATGATAGAAGTTCGTTTATTAGAACTAGCAAGCCAGGATCTGGCATGAATAAACCGGCGTTAAAATAAATAAGAATAATATCTGTTATAAAAGTTGTCTAATCCAAGAAGATAATCACCATGGAGAGGTGCAGGAGCGAAGTTACACTAGCTGCTCTCGAAAAGTAGCGTTTCGTTTTGTATTATAAAGAGGGCAACAATCACAGTGGAGAGGTGCAGGAGTGGTTGAACTGGCCGCTCTCGAAAAGCGGTATGGGTTTACTCATCGAGGGTTCGAATCCCTCCCTCTCCGCCATATAAAATATCTACTCGTACGAGTAGATAGTTTTATTTAATTGTAGTGAGCACTGATTTTCAAAAATCTAGGAAGGGTGCGTTGGTAGAACACTAGAGATGTTGCCTATTTACTACTAGCACTACAAGTCACGTACTTAGCTACAGGATAACTCGATAGAGAGGGCTTGTTATTGAGTAGGTTAGCTCAAGGACAACTACTATTTGATGGCTTCATTTGCAAGCGCATATTTCATTGCACCGTCAAGTAACCTGCTCGCTTTTTTGAACGCCGTAGTGTCGACTTCCTGCGCTTCCTTCGCTGTTTTAGGCGCTCTTATACCCTGTCCGCCTTTACCTTTACCCACACGAATACCATCTTTACCCCATTCGTAGGTACCTGGGATGGCTTCGGTCTGCGTTACTGCTAAGCCATTATCATCATAGGTGAATGTGTAAGCTGGTTCACCCTTTTTTCCGATAGTAACTAAGGTATAGTAAGTATGCAGTGTATTTTGTTCTAGAGGTCCTTGATTTTGGAATTCCTCAGTTTTGATAAAGTATCCACCCGTTTCTTTCTTTTTTGTAGCAAAGATAAACTCCTCTGATCCAAACTCTTTGCCTCTTTCCTTGGTTAGAGGGGCTTCCTTACGGTTAATAAGTTCATCGTCTAGATTAAGCAGTAATACATCAGCCCGCTCGCCGAGTTGTTGCATGGCATCAAATACTTCGTTAAACCTTTTCCCATCGTGTCCATTCAAATAATCTCCAACACTTTTAGACTTTTTTAATTCAGGGCTAAGTTTGATAACGATTGGACCTTGTGCTAGAGCATCTTTAACATCAGCAATTCTTTCAGCTGTCGTTTTACCGGTATCTACATCGGGAGTTGACGAAGATGTGCCACTTTCAGCAGTACACGCGCCGAGCCATAGTAAACCGCTTACGGCAACGACCCCTACGCTTTGACGGCCACGGCGTTTGCTAGCTCCTTCTTTTTCTAGTGAACCATTTTCTTCTGCTAAATTTACTGGAAATGTGTCGATACTCATTTTGTTTCTTCTTTCTACCGCAAGGCGGCATTGTATTTCATTTATAATATCATTATACTCTATATTTGTATTTTTGTCAATATCCATTTATGATCAATTACGAACTAAGCTTGCTTTTTCGTGCCTAAAGGAGTATACCAAACAGTAACATACTAAAACCAACATAGTAAGGAGATGTATGATAGCACCAGATACACTACGATTAATTGAAGGAGACAAACGAAACCCTGACAAAGGTGACGAGTCGTCTCATGTGGCGGATGAGTTACTAGAGGATTTCAACACGAGACTAGTTGAATTAAGGGGCAATAAATCATATCAGGAAATTGTAAAAGAATTGGTTGAGATTGCGCGAGACGTGACTGCTACATATTTATTTGAGGAATTGAGCGCACAGGCCACAGAAGGACAAGGAGATTATGCCGCAAGAGAGCAAGCTGTTGATAAACTAAATGCATATGTAGTGGAACTGATCGGCCGACTTAAGGCTGATGTACCAGGTACACTAACGCAGCTAAAGGCTGCGACTGAGCCAACGGTAGAATTTGCTGTTTCTAAAGATAAACCACATCATATCGAACCAGCCGCCGCCTAATACATGGCTCGCAGCGAAGATTTTGAACCCCTTTCTTGCTTCGAAGCCAAGCGAGGCAATCGCTTAGTCTACCGCAAATAATCAACTATTGCGGGGTAAGTGCACAGTGCGCTACAAGCTGGCCAATCGATCTGATACACTAAAAAATATGAAAAAAATCGGACAACTTGAGATCGTATCGTTCTCGACGGGTGCGTCGCTTATGGCGTATGAATTGGTAGCGGCTCGGGTGTTAGCGCCAACCATCGGCAGTTCAACTTATGTCTGGACGGCAGTAATTGGCGTAATAATCGCAGCGCTAAGTGTCGGCTATTACGCTGGAGGTAAGCTAGCTGATTTTCGTGGCAAGTCTATTGACGTTGCGTGGTTATTGCTGTGGTCGGCTCTATTAGTGGCGCTCACACGGATATTGTATCTGCCAGCGATAGATTGGCTCAGTGGCATCGCGATTGATATTCGCCTGCAAGCAATTGCGATAGCGCTGGTATTGTTTGCTCCAACGAGCTTTTTGCTTGGGGTGATAAGTCCGTATTTAGTAAAACTTCAGGTGACATCGCTCAAGAAATCTGGCCAGGCAGTGGCTAGTTTGAGTACCAGCAATGCCATTGGTAGTATTGCTGGTACATTTGCAACCGGATTTATACTGTTTGGCTATGTGGGTTCGCGGGAGACGTTGTCGCTTATAGCAGTGCTACTGGTTTTGGTATCGTGGTTGATTAATACGAAATTTGCTAGTGTGAAACGGCTGATTGTTGGTGGTATTGTTGTGCTGATTGCTTGGCTGCCGGTGCTTGGTGGAACCGGAATTTCGATTGATACCCCGTCGGCGCACTATATGCTTACTTCTCAGGTGAGGAATGGTCGACCCATCACCGGCCTTATCACTGGTCCTGGCGGCACGCAGTCAGCCGTTTACCAGATGGGGAATAATGAGCTGGTGTTTTGGTATACCAGTCAGATGGCACGCACGACACTTGAACTAAAGCCTCAAAAGATATTGATACTGGGTGGCGGAGCGTTTACTTTGCCTAATTATTTAGGAGCTACATTGCCGCAATCTCGCATTGATGTTGTCGAAATTGATCCGGTGTTAGAGGAGATCGCCGTGAAGCACTTTCGCTACTCATCCCCGCCAAATGTGCGATTAATTTTTGATGATGCTAGGGCTTTTCTTGAGAAGAACACCGAGCAATATGATGTGGTGCTGGTTGATGTTTACGGTGACGATAGTATTCCCTTTAGCTTGATAACGACTGAATACGTCCGAAGCTTGGAGCGAGCCGTTTCGCCAAACGGGGTTGTGCTGGCTAATATTATTGCTGGATTTGACGGCGGAGCATGTGAAGAACTACTGGGATCGCTGCAGGCAGCGTATGGTTCGGTTTTTTCCCACGCCTATTACCGCGCGGCTAACCCGCACATCAAGCGTGGTAATATCATCGCTGCCTATAGTCGCAACGAACAACAGCTTGCGACTATGGCGCCACTTACGACGTCGCGTGGTCAGCTATTTCACGATAACTATGCTCCAGGTGAGCGATTGTATTTCAATTGCCGAAATCAGTCGCAATCATAAAGCATAAACACTACATATAGCGTTGTAAATATGAAACAGACACTATAAGGGGTAGTATTACTTTTTTGTTGTAAAAAGCATAAAAAAGGCTTGCAATCATTATATGTAGCGCTTATAGTTCTATACAGACACTACATATGTAGTAGTTCAATAAAATACACACGTTAGCAAGCAGGAGGTAAGATGCTCTCTGGCAACAGATGGGTGTTTTAATGCTTGCGCACCGTTTGGGAGGTGTTGTGTGGAAGGTACTAACATAACAAAATAGGGAACACATTCATGAATGGAATTCATGTAGTCAAACGCGATGGCACCCGCGAACCATTTGACGCCAACAAAATCAACTTAGCACTCGTGAGGGCGAGTGAAGGTCTACCTGATCAAGTGAGCAAGGTAGTGCAGGTCGCAACTGAGTTACAACTGACATTATTTGACGGTATTACCAGTGAACAGCTTGATGAAGCGGTGATTCACACAGCTTTGCAAAACGTTAAAGACGATCCCGATTTTGATAAAATCGCCGCTAGGTTGTTGCTGAAAAACGTCTACAAGAATATCCTTGGTGACTTTGAAACGCCACAAGACATCAAGAAGCTTCATGCCTCTAAATTTCAAAAATACATTCCAGCAGCAGTTAAAGAGGGCTTGCTTGATAAGCGAATGAACGATGGTCGGTTTGATCTCAAAAAACTTGGAGAGGCTTTGGTGCCTGAACGCGATGATTTCTTTCGTTACATCGGACTTGTTACAAATATGAATCGCTATGCCCTGCGTTTGCACGGTGATGCAAAACGACCGCTTGAGGTGCCGCAATTTACGCACATGCGCATTGCGATGGGACTAAGCTTTAACGAGGAAGATCCAACCGCATCCGCACTTGAGTTCTACGACCATATGAGCCGGCTCGAGTATGTTACTGGTGGCTCAACTAGGGTTAATGCCGGCGGTTCGCATCCGCAACTATCGAACTGTTTCTTGCTAGAAGTGCAAGACGACATGGAGGCAATCGCCAAAAGTGTGCGCGATACGATGTGGATTGCTAAGGGCACTGGTGGTATTGGTATTACTATGACCAAACTGCGAGCCGCCGGTAGTCCGGTAAAAACTACCAATACCGAGAGCACCGGTCCGATTCCATTTATGAAAATGATCGACACGGCACTATTTGCTGTTAGTCGTAAGGGTAAAAAAATGGGCGGCGCAGCCATGTATATGGAAAATTGGCACTATAACTTTCCAGAGTTTATGGATCTCAGAGCCAACTCAGGCGACCCCTACATGCGTACGCGTATTATGAATACCGCTGTGTATATCTCTGATGAGTTTATGAAACGAGTCGAAAAAGACGAAGAGTGGTATTTGTTTGATCCAGCGGATACGCCTGATTTACCTGAACTATACGGTTCAGAGTTTTCAAAGCGTTATGCCGAGTATATAAAACTGGCAAAAGATGGTAAATTGCGCGTGTTTAAATCACTACCGGCCAGACAACAGTTCAAGCAAATTTTGACTAGTTTGCAGGCTACCAGTCACCCATGGCTGACTTGGAAAGATAGTATTAATGTTCGAGCGCTTAACAACAACACCGGCACAATTCATTGTTCAAATATGTGTACCGAAATTACCCTACCACAAGACAAAGAGAATATATCGGTGTGTAACCTTATAAGCATTAACCTCAGCCGTCACCTCAGTGACAGTGGAGAGTGGGACTGGAAGCGGATGGAGCAAAGTGTGCGTGCGGCGACTCGACAGCTCGACAATTTGTGTGACATCACTAATACACCAGTGCCAGAAGCGATGAACTCAAACCTGCAAAATCGAGCAATTGGCCTTGGGCTGATGGGCTTTACGGATGTTATCGAGAAGCTGGGCCACAGCTACGACTCGGAGGGAGCGTATGAGGTGATTGACCAAGTGACTGAGTTTATCAGCTACTATGCAATCGACGAATCAACTAAGCTTGCTAAAAAACGCGGCAACTACCCACAGTTTAAGGGTAGTGGTTGGGACAGAGGGCTATTGCCAATCGATACACTCGATATTCATAGTAAGGACCGCAAGCAAAAAGTGACCGTGACGCACAAAACGCGTTTAGACTGGGAAGCGCTACGCAAGAAAACCAAAAAAGGCATTCGTAATGCGACACTGATGGCGATTGCGCCAACTGCTAATATTGGTCTTGTTGCCGGTACCACTCCCGGGCTCGATCCACAGTTTGCACAAATTTTTAGCCGCGCAACACTAAACGGCAAGTTCCTTGAGATCAATCACAACATGGTACGTGCACTTAAAAAAATTGGTGTGTGGGAGCAGGTGAAAGATCAAGTGCTGGCAAATCAAGGTGATATTCAAATCATCGATGAGATTCCGCAGCACATTAAAGATATTTACAAGACAAGCTTTCAGATTAGTCCATATGCCTTTATCGAGGTGGCGGCACGGGCGCAAAAATGGGTGGACCAAGCGATTAGCCGTAATATGTATCTTGAAACCCGTAACGTCGATGATTACGTCGATATCTATACCGAATGCTGGCGGCGTGGCCTCAAGACGACCTACTACTTACATGTTAAACCGCGTCATCAGGCCGAGCAAAGCACGACGCATGTTAACAAAACTGAAGACATTGCTAAGAAAACCGGCGCCAAGCGTGCAGGGTTTGGATTTGCTAATAAACAGAAAGTGGGAGGAGGCGTATGACAGACAATACTTGTACATGCAACTGTGAATGCTGCAAATCGTGCGACACCTGTAATAAATAACTAAACAATCAAACTGAAAAGGGAAGGAAAAACGATCACAATGAACGCATCAGCAATTTTTGGGCAAGACGAAGACACCATGACACTAGAGGAAAAATTGGCCGCAATTGACCGTGCTATGAAAAATGCCCAAGATCAAGCTAACCAAGATGCCGCCGCCCGTGGCTCGGTAGCAGCACCACTCGATCCAGCAAGTTTAACAATCTGTGATGGTTGTGAGTAGATGAGTTGGGGAGAGACAGAGACATGGGTTCGCTACGACGAACTAGAAGATTTTTACACAACAGCCACAGCAAAAGCGGTACATGCACTGAAAGAGCTTATCCTTGCAGGAAGAGTTGGAATCGTTCATCATGGTAGTGAGAGAATGCGTATGGTAACAAGGAAAGATGGCACATCAGAAAGTATGGTGTCATCGCCGCAAGCAGCTCTAGCGCTGTTCGCAATAGAGGACAGCCAAAATCCAATAACAAAAAGAAAGCTGGAATTAGTTAAATCAAAGGAGGTAGCATAACATGGCGGGACTACTCGGTACTGGTATCCAAGATGGATTACTACTAAAACCAATTCATTATCAATGGGCGATGGATCTATATGATCAGGCCGTTGCAAACACATGGTTTCCAAATGAAATTCAGCTTGGTCAAGATTTAGCTGACTGGAAAAAGATGACCGATGAAGAAAAACACGCGGTTACATACCTCATGGGATACTTCAACCCAAACGAGCTGCTCGTGAACAAAGCCTTGGCATTTGGTGTCTATCCGTATGTTAATGCGGCTGAGTGCCACCTCTATCTTGCTAAGCAAATGTGGGAAGAAGCCAATCACTGCATGGCGTTTGAGTATATGCTTGAAACTTTCCCGGTTGACCGCGAACTGGCCTACAATAGCCACGTTGACGTCGAAAGTATGCGAGTAAAAGAAGAGTTTGAGACCAAATTCATCAAGCGCATGACCGAGGACACCCTCGATATTACAACAACCGAAGGTAAGAAGGATTTTGTTCGTAACCTGATCGCTTACAACATAATCTTAGAGGGTATCTGGTTCTATTCTGGGTTTATGGTAGCGTTGTCATTTAGACAACGAAACTTGCTACGTAACTTCGGTAGCATGATGGACTGGATTATTCGCGACGAGAGTTTGCACCTTAAGTTTGGTATTAACCTCATTCTTACTACTCTCGAAGAAAACGAAGATTTGCAGACCGAAGAATTTGCTGATGAGATCAAGCAAATGATTCTCGATGCAGTTGCGATGGAAGAACAGTACAACAAAGACCTACTTCCTACCGGTATATTGGGGCTTAATGCTGACTACGTAAACCAGTATGTGAAATACCTGACAGATCGTCGCCTTGAAGAGTTAGGGTTTGAACCGCACTATAAGGTTTCAAATCCTGCCAAGTGGATGGCAGCAGCAAACGATACCTACGAGCTGGTCAACTTCTTTGAGAGCACCAACACAAGCTATGAGGTGAATGCGACTAAACCAAAAAATGAGGTACCCAAAAGCCCAAGTGGATCACGCGGCGAAGCTGATGCCGATAACCAAATTCACAAGGGTGATGAGGGCTAAACCTTTATAAGATGAGACGATAGGTGCGGGTACGTCCGCGCCTATTTTGTCTGAAAGGTGAAATGATGAAAACGGAAATTGAAGTTAAGTTTTGTGATGTCGATATCGATGATGTAAGAACACGACTCAAGAAGGTGAAGGCGGTATGCGAGCAGCCGATGCGGTTAATGCACCGGCGAATATTTGAACCTGTTAATAATGATAGCAATCGCTACTTACGGATTCGTGATGAGAATGATAAAGTAACAATGACCTATAAACAGTTTGACGGTACCGATATTCATGGCGCGAAGGAATCCGAGATAGTGGTGAGTGATTTTGAGACGGCCGTTGATATTTTAGAGCGCATTGGATTACAATCGAAGAGCTACCAAGAGTCACGTCGGGAGACCTGGCGTGTTGGTGAGGTTGAAGTAGTGATCGATGAATGGCCTTGGATACAGCCATTCGTAGAGATTGAGGGTGAAAGCGAAAATGCGGTTAAGCAGTGTTCTGAGCTGCTTGGTTTTGATTGGAACGAAGCTATTATCGGGTCGGTTGCAGCTGCCTACCGGCGTAAATATCCGAGCGTCAGTGACGACATGGTGAATACTTGTCCTGAAATTATGTTTGAACATCCAGTACCGCGAGAATTTAAGGCAAACTAGCAATGGTACACAAAGTTCGACGCGTCGCAAGCCTCCTTGGTCCGGCCTTTGTGGCAGCGGTAGCCTATGTCGATCCGGGCAACTTTGCAGCCAACTTTTCGGCAGGTGCAGGATATGGCTATGAGCTACTTTGGGTGTTGGTATGTGCTAACTTGGTGGCAAGCATGGTGCAATATTTATCAGCCAAAATTGGCTTGGTAACGGGTATGAGTTTACCAGAAGTTGTGGCGACAAAACTTGATCGAAAAACTCGTATTTTGTACTGGATTCAGGCAGAAGCTGTCGCAATTGCAACTGATCTTGCTGAAGTAATAGGGGGTGCTTTAGCGCTCGCTATTTTGTTTGATGTGCCGCTTACGTGGGGGGCTATCATTACGGGCGCAGTTTCATTGATGTTATTGTTTATTTACAACCACCGCGGTCAAAAAACGTTTGAACGAATAATTGTCGGTCTATTAATGATTTTGCCGCTTGGATTTTTTGTCGGATTATTTATGGAACCGCCTTCAGCGAGCGGAATGCTCGCCGGGTTGTTGCCTCGGCTTAACAATGCCGACATGATATTCTTGGCTGCTGCCATGCTTGGTGCGACAGTGATGCCACACGTTGTGTACCTACATTCGGCTCTAGCACGTGATCGTCACGGACAAAGTAAAAAAGCGGAGCTTAGGCGCCTGCTGCGGGCGACAAAAATCGATGTTGGTCTGGCAATGGTGTTAGCAGGTCTCGTTAATATATCGATGTTGCTGCTTGCAGCATCAGCATTACGTGGTCAACCAGATATCGATACATTGCAGGGTATTTTCGCTGGATTGAATACACAAATCAGCCCACTTGTTGGCGTACTGTTTGGAGTTAGCCTACTAATCTCTGGTATGGCATCTACCGCAGTTGGGGCTCATGCTGGTTCAATCATTATGGATGGACTTATTAAAAGGCGTGTTTCGCTGTGGGTTCGCCGCATCGTTACAATAATTCCAGCTATAGTGATTGTTGCCATGGGTGTTGATCCAACATGGGCGTTGATTGTTTCGCAAATTGCGCTTAGTTTTGGTATTCCATTTGCGCTCATTCCTTTGCTCCTCGCCAGTTCAAGTAAAAATATTATGGGCGAGCATCGCAATACGAAACCGACAATTATTCTTCTTTTTATAATTATTGCTAGCATTGTCGTTCTCAACCTCGCATTGATTGGGCTGACGTTTATGAAATCATAGAAACTCATTGCTCTTCGTAAGAATAAGGTTTATGCTAAATGAAACAAGTAGGGAGAAGTCGATGCGAGCGATTAGATACCGGGTGCTTGGAATCATTTTTGCGATGGGTGGTCTACTGCTGTCGTCTAGTAGTGTGGGCGCGATCACCTGGGTTGATAAGTCTAATCACCCTGTCCTTGAATCATCGGTAGAGTTCCCGGTTTCCGAACTAAAGACACGCACAGACTGCGATAAAACCTTGATTAGCTATGTAAAGCATGTAGGTGCACGGCGGGCATTTACCGATGCCTGCATTACTGAAGGTAAAAGTTTTCGATTAGCGAGACAATTTAACGGTAACGATCGGTATATTTCCTTCGGCACCAGTGGTAGTTATTACCAAATTGGTATTATTGATCGTGATCGAGTGGATCTTGTCCCAGGCACCGATCGATTAATTGTGGGAGAATACGTTATACATCAACAAAATAGGGTGCTAAAAGTATATGATGATGCAGCATCTCGTTTTAAGGTGCGCCGTTTGAAACAGGGTTTTACTATAAGTTCAACAATCAATCACCAAACTTCCCCATAGACAATAAGCTATTTGGTGTTTCCACCTATGGGATATCAAACAATGGCCAGTATGTAGCGTATTCGACAGGAGGTGGGTATGGATATAACGGCAGCGTGCATGTTTTGAACTTAGACACCAAAATCACCAGGCGCATCGGTCATGAAGGATATTTTTATGTGTACAGCCCATATCCGCCGCCATCCTATGCGGTTTCTGACGATGGCGTTCATGTGGTTGAAGCTGGTTCGTCTTTACTGAAAATATGGCGCGTCGATAATACGTGCCGCACTGATACTACTATAATTGATATGTACGGGGATGAGCAATGTGCGTACCGAAAATATTCAATGTCAGAGCTCGGGCACCCGCAAGGTGAACACGGTGAGCATACAGCAACGAATATACAGTTCGCATATGGAGATGATAGGCTGACATATACTTATCGAACTGATGATACCATCCATAGACAGATCGTCATTAAACCTTTTGACGCTTCATCAGATAAACTCGAATATCTTGCCTTGGGAGATTCCTATACTAGTGGAGAAGGTGATATCGAGAGGAAGCACGATGGTAGTACCTATTATCTTCAAGGTACAGAACAGCCTGGACAATGCCACCTAAGTAGTCGTTCTTACCCCTTCTTACTCAGAAATGCTTGGCATATTCCAGAGGGCAGCATGCGCAGTGTAGCCTGTTCGGGTGCGCAGGTCATCCATGACTACGCGAGCTCATCAAATGGCTATCGTGGACAGAATAACAGGGCAAGTAACTTAGCTAACATTAAATTACAACAAGTTAATGCGCTAAAAAAATTCCAACCGGGCATTGTTCCTCAATTAGAATTTGTGAAAAAATATCAGCCAAGTGTAGTGACTGTCGCAGGAGGCGGTAATGATGTTGGTTTTGCTGAAATACTTCGATATTGCGCTAGTCCTAGGTGGTCAGAAGTTTTTCTTGGAGATACATGTGGCTATGCAGTTGAAGGATCACCGCTTAAATCAAAACTATATTCGGCTATTGATACACAGTATTCACACACTAAACACCTTTTAGAGTCAATTCACCATCACTCACCAAAGACGAGAATTATTTTAGTCGGCTATCCTCAGTTTGTGAAAGAGGCTAGCTCATCACCGTGTGGCCTTAATGCTGGGTTTTTAAACACAGACGAACGTAATATGATCAATAACGCAGTTAGGTATATGAACGATATGCTTGAACGCGCAGCCAATGATAGTGGAGCTGAATACGGCGATATCGAGGATAGTCTGGTTGGCGGAAGAATATGCGAGGGAAGCGAGTATATTAATGGACTTACTCAAATCCATTCCTCGGATTTAATTTCAGGACGTCTCTATGAAGCATTTCATCCGAATGTGAAGGGTCATAAAAGGATGGCAGACACAATACTATCAGTCAAACCAGAGGCAAAACTGTTGATGACTACTAAAACTAATTTTGAACCAACAGAAGGTGGTGATGTTGCAGTTCAGCGAGAGCTTATTAGTGGTGGCGTAATCTCAAAAGCTAATGACACAGTTCGGCTAACAGCTGAGCCGTATACTTTCGCTGAAAACTCGGACGTAACGGGAGCAATGTACTCAAAAGAGATTGATCTAGGACGATTTACTGCCGATACAGCCGGCGGACTTGATATAGCTTTAAAAACTAAAGCCATGCCGATCGGTAATCATGTGTTACTTCTTAGCGGAAAAACACCGTCTGGTGAAAATCTCCAGGTATATCAGTTCGTGACAGTTGTTGCCGATGCTTACGACGGTGATGATGATGGACTACCAAATGAAAGCGATCCATGTTTTTACATACAGCATTGGTACGACGAAAAAACTAACGAAGACATCTGCATGGCCCCTTCTAGTAGTAGTCCAGGGACACCTGTTGGAGAAGCAAGCTTAAGCACTGCTATCCTTAACCTCATGAGTATATTTGAAGAGGTAGCTACGAAGACAGAGACTTCTCGTAAGGACGAGTCTCAATCAACTGAAGTGTCCGACGAAACAAGCCAGCCTAAGAGTAGTGACAGATCTTTTGAGGTAGACTCTGAAAAGACGAGTCGTCCGCAAAGTAAGCTAAACTGGTATATAGTAGCAAGTATAATTATCGCAGTAGTAGGAGGATTAGTTGTTGTCAAAAAAATCAGAAAAAAGTAAACAGCATTTTAGAACAAGTCTTGTTGTGTGCGCGATAATACTGGCACTTTTTGTTATCGACCTAACACCGCTAGGTGGAAATTTGAAGTTCTATGCAAGTTGGATAGGTTGTGGACGAAGGCCAGTAGCTACTAATCCTACCTGGAGATTGGCAGGAGATCCGCAATATTATGCAGACGCACCTATGTTTGGGGTACTCCGTGGAGGTACAAAATATTTCTGTACCCCTCTCCAGGCCGAAGAGGCTGGCTACTCTGCCAGTCCAGACACATATGTTTTTCCTGAGCTTGAGAAACAAAAACAACGGACGTAATAGACAATACTACAACGTCTCTTTACTAGCGTAGCAGCTCAAAAAATTGCTATAATAAAGACCCATGGGGGAGACAAAAACCATGGGAAAACAAACAAAATTTATCTTCGTTACGGGAGGGGTACTCTCGGGGGTAGGTAAGGGCATCACCGCAGCTTCACTGGGCGCAGTATTGAAGGCTAGCGGTAAAACCGTTTCGATTCAAAAATGCGACCCGTATCTCAATGTAGATGCGGGTCTTTTAAATCCACGAGAGCACGGTGAGTGTTTTGTGACCAAGGATGGCGCCGAAACTGATCTCGATCTTGGTCATTATGAGCGTTTTCTCGACATTGAGCTTGAGCAAAAGAATGCGACGTTATCAGGCCGATTGTTGCAGAATCTTATTAATGATGAACGTGCTGGTAAGTTTGGTGGTCAGACCGTGCAGCTTGTGCCACATCTTACGCGGGCAATTCAAAAGGCAATCCGTGAAGCTGGCGAAGGGAGTGACGTTCATATTGTCGAAATTGGCGGCACGGTTGGCGATTATGAAGGGCTAAGCTTTATCGAGGCAATTCGCGAGTTTTCAATGCTCGAAGGCCGCAGTAACTGCTGCTATATTCACGTTGTGTATGTACCCTTTATCGGTACCAGCAAAGAATTTAAGAGTAAACCTGCGCAAAATGCCCTCAGCGATTTACGCGGCTTCGGTATTGTGCCCGACGCTGTTGTGGTGCGCACTGATGAAAAAGCACCGGTTTCGATAGCGCGTAAAATTGCACTGTTTGGTGGGATTCCAGAACACGCTGTCCAAATGATGCCAAATGTCGATAGCGTTTTTTCGATACCATCGATTGTCGCATCAAATGGTCTGATGACGGTACTCCGAGAACTGGTGGGCGAAACATTAAAACCGAATTTAAAATCATGGGATATGTTAGTTGCCAAACAAAAAACTTCACCAGCTAAAAAAATAACTATTGGAATTGTGGCAAAGTATCTGGACAATGAAGACACGTACATTTCAGTGGTTGAAGCGTTGAAATCTGGGGCGTGGCAGCACGGCGTTGGATTGATAATTAAATGGATTGATGCTGAGCATTGCAGCGATGCTGATTTTGATAGTGTCGACGGCATATTGGTGCCGGGGGGCTTTGGTAACCGCGGTATTGAAGGGAAGATTGCTGCTGCCGACTATGGGCTGCGTACTAAAAAACCATATCTTGGCCTCTGTTTGGGATTACAAGTTGCGGTGATTGCTGCGGCAAGACGCGGTGGATTAAAACAGGCGAATAGCACTGAATTTGAACCGAATGCTAAGCAAAACGTTGTGTACATTATGGAAGGTCAGCAGGGCAAAGAGTCGACTGGTGGCACGCTGCGTTTGGGCAATTACCCAGCAAAATTGAAGAAGGGTACCAAAACAGCTGCCACATACGATGCAGTTGACATTACTGAACGTCACCGCCACCGCTACGAGGTGAATCAGACGTATGTGGGCCAAATTGAAAAAGGAGGTCTCGTGATTAGCGGCACGAGTCCAAATGGTAAATTGGTAGAATTTGTAGAAGCGCTCGACCATCCATATTTTTTGGCAACGCAAGCCCATCCCGAATTTCGGTCGCGGCCGATGCGAGCACATCCATTGTTTAGTGGTTTGATTGCAGCAGCGAGTCAGGAAGCAAGTAACGCCGCTTAACTAGACGTTCTCGTCGCCTTTTGTCCAAAAAAATGCGTCCTTTTCGATCTCCGAACTCATTGTATAGTTCCTTAAGGGCCATTGAGGCGATGACGACGCCAAATCGCTCAATTCGAGATACTCGAGTCTCGAAGAATGTTTTCAATGCCTCAGAGTTTTCGGGATTTTTTGAGAGATGAGATGGCAGCCGTGTTTCTCGCAGCCACTCAAGGTAGTCATGTACTGCCGTAACATCATTTCGATTTGCTACCAGGTATTCACGTGCCATAGGTTATACAATATTCACATTAATGAAGACGAAAGTCAATACTATTGACTTTTTAAACGGCTTATGCTACAGTAAGAAAGTAATAAAGGAAAAATAAACATGAATGTAGCACCGCAACTATCAGACGATGATCTTACCAGAGACGATATGGACATGCTTCAGCAGGTTCTAATAAACGTTAAAGGTAGTTTTCCAGACTCTCCGTACCGTCAATCTGAATTTGACGATGTCGTTGGCATTGAGCCTGAAGCTTAATTCTTATCAGCTACCAATTGTCGCCGTTGCCCCTCCGCTACATGCTTTTGTGCTAGAAGTGACTCTTCAGGCAGATCCTGTCATGGCTTTTTATAAAGCTTTCTGTGTTACTAGCTGGGATGGATAGATGAAATTATCAATATAATAAAGTATCGTATGTTGCTATTACCTCTGTTATACTAAAAGTGAATGGAACAGCAGATCAAGAATTGTATACACAGTTTATTTACCACTGAAATAGAGGTAAAATTAACTCGGCCCGAGCCACAGTTTGGTGATTACGCGACAAATGTGGCCTTGCAGCTTGCTGCATCACTCGGTAAAAATCCGCGTGAGGTCGCCGAGGCAATTGCTGAAAAACTGCGTGACGACGAAGACTTCATAGATGTCAATGTGGCAGGTCCAGGGTTTATTAATATTCGACTCAGCGACAGTGCACTCATTAAGCAGGTATATGAACGTCCTGAGACACTACGTAAAGACGAACTTATCGTAATCGAAACTAACAACCCGAATCCATTTAAGCCAATGCACATCGGCCATGCCTATAACTCGATTTTGGGTGATACAATCGCTAACTTACTAGCCGTTAGCGGTGCAAACGTCAAGCGAGTGAGTTATCACGGTGACGTCGGCACGCATGTCGGGCGGAGTATGTGGTCGCTACTAAAGTATACCGAGGGCAATCCTGAAAAACTGACAAATATTCCAGCAAATGAGCGCAATAGTTTTATGGGAAAAATGTATGCTGAAGGCTCGCGTGCAGCAAAAGAAGACGAAACTGTAAAAGCAGAAGTTGATGAACTGGCTAAACAATCATTTATCCGTAAGGACGGCAATTTTAATGCTATCTACGAGATTATTTTTGACTGGAGCTTTACGCAGATAGATGCGATTCTAAAACGAATTGGCAATGTGCCAATTGAGCGACGTTACCTCGAAAGTGAAACAGAAGTTCCGGGTAAGGAATTGATTATCGATAACACGCCGCGGGTATTTACCCTATCGAATGGTGCCTATATTTTTGAAGGTAGTAAATACGGTTCGTTTGATAACATATACATTGGTTCGCACGGCAATGGGCTCTACGGTGCACACGACATGGGCTTGGTACAACTAAAGCGCCAAGATTATCCCCAGCTTAGTGCCAGCTATGTGCCGACTGGTGGTGAGCAAGCAGCATATTTTAAAGGTGTAATTGCTGCAAGCGAGCTAGCGATACCAGAGCTGGAGGGCAAGCTGTTTAACATACCAACTGGTTTAGTAAAACTCTCGAGTGGTAAGATGAGTTCGCGCACCGGAGACGTGGTAGAGATTGATTGGCTATTTGATGAGTTTGCGAAGGCTATCGAAGCTCGTGGCGGTGAAGCTACAGATGAAATTATTGCTGGTGCACTACGCTATCAATTTTTGAAAGTTAAAATTGGTGGTGATGTTATCTTTGATGTGAGCGAAGCGGTGAGTTTGTCTGGAAATACCGGCAGTTATCTACAGTATGCTTATGCGCGTGCGCGGCAACTTATAGAAAAGTCGACAGCTAAATTTATGCGGTCAAACGACCTATACGAGGAAGATAAGTCGTTGATGCGCAAACTTAGCGAGTATCACGAAGTAGTAAACCTCGCGACACGCGAACTAGCACCTCATCATATATGCAATTACTTGTTTGATTTAGCGCAGGAATTCAACCGTTACTACGAGAAAAACCGAGTGGTTGGCGACGACAGAGAAGCTCATCGAGTGAGCCTAGTGACGCTGTATGCTGACATATTAAAAGCTGGGCTGAGCATGCTAGGAATTGAAGCTCCAGGGAAAATATAGACTTTTCAAGTATAATATGATATAATAAACCTAGTGACACATCATAAATTTCCTTATTCTGAAAAATTGATTACCCCTAGAAGTGACATAGCAGCACGTGATCCAGATATAAGGACATCACCGTTATTAGATTCACAGCGTCTGCGCCGTATTAGAGCAGTGTATGAAGCCTCACCAAAAGATTTTGATGATGGTATTGAAGCTGCGGGCGAGATAGGAGGGCTGGTTCGTCATACCCTACGGTTTAAGAATGCTTCACCTGGCGATAACCACTTTACGCCTGATAACTTAGGTAATAATCCTAAGGTAAATTGCTATGGAATGACAATAGTTGCTTCTGATCTGCTTGAAAGCATGGGGATTGACCACGCTATCTCGTTTGCAAACGAACATTCTTTTTTGACTTTGCTAGACGGTGATAAGGTGTATATGGTTGATCCAACCGACAAGAATTTTTCACACTATATACATGATGCAATCGGTGGCGAGCGAATCGACCAACAACTGGCTACTCAAAATAGATTTGCTAGTAACACCCTTTACGCAGACGTTATTATTGGTAAGGTTTCTAAATCGGCAAATAAGGGCGCTGTAGAAATAATTGAGACTCATCCGTGGCTCAGTTTTTCAAATAGGTTTCGTTTATCTAGTGGTGAATTACGCCAGATTGATCAAATGCTTGTGATGCGGACATTCCACCCTGATGATGGCAGAGAAATGTTAGAAGGCTACCTTCGTGCAAGAACAGCTTTTTTGAATGGTGAACTAGGATCTGCTGTGGATGCTCTATGCAAAATAACTGGTTTATACCCAGAGGCTGATACACGTAATCGTCAAGGAGTAGCGCGTCAAATAATTGCTAGTCTCGTTAAATTGCAACGCTACGATGAAGCAGCGGTGGTTATGGCTAGTGTGGCTGATAGTATGGAGAATGACACAAGTAATAATACACTCTTTCCAATTGATGTGATACGCCTTGTTGGTGATAAGGCTCGTTCAGTTGAGATATTGACGGATGCGCTTACGGCATATAAAAATGAAAATGGCGATCGTGCTAATTACAGTGCAACAAAAACAGCACGGATGATAAGGCGCTTAAAAACTATGATATAATCCTCACAGAATAAAATTAAGTAGGGTTATATGGTGACAAAAAAAGTAAGTCCACAAAAAGAAGCGGCTATCCGCGCTGATGAGGATAAAAAAATTGCTCGGGCTGCGCGATTAAAAAATGTAGCTGGTGATCATGGTGCAGGGTTTATGAATTTCATTCGTGAGCAAGGTGTGGTTGGTTTGGCTGTCGGTTTGGCAATCGGTACTGCGGCCGGCGATACAGTAAAAAAGCTCGTGGAGGCATTTATTAATCCTATAATCCAGTTGCTAATTGGCTCTCAGGAAGGTCTTGCAAAGGCAAGCTGGGTGGTGAAAGTAGGCGATCGAGTGGGTGATTTTCAGTGGGGCGCTTTCGTGAGCTCGCTTATTTCGTTGCTCGCGACGGCTCTGGTAGTCTATTTAATTATTCATATGCTTAAACTTGATCGGATTGACCGTAAAAAAAGCTAGGTTGTATTTTAAGATATAATTTTGCACAATAACACTACGTTATTTATGAAGAAGTAGGCGGGTATGCTTGATACAGCTCAAAAAATGATATATCAGGCGGCACAAAAACTTGGCTGGAGTGATGGCCGGGTACAAGAATTTTTGACACCGATAGCGGTGCATACATTTGATGTTGAACTCGGTAAAGAGCTGTTCCAGGCCTACCGTGTGCAACATAATAATCACCTTGGTCCGTTTAAAGGAGGCGTTCGGTTTCATCCCGAAGTTGATATGAGTGAAGTTCAGGCATTAGCACTACTAATGACAGTAAAATGCGCGGCAATGAATATTCCAATGGGCGGGGGAAAGGGCGGTGTTGCGATTGATCCGCGCGGTCGTGAGCTTGCAGATATTGAATCGATAGCTCGTCAATATGCACGTGGATTGGTAGATGTAATCGGTCCCGATACGGATGTACCGGCGCCGGATATTAATACCAGCAGCCGTGAAATTGATTGGATGGTTGATGAGTACGAAAAAGTGACCGGTGATACCAGCCATGCGAGTTTTACAGGTAAAAGTCTCGAAAATGGTGGCTCAGAAGGTAGAGTAGCGGCGACCGGGCGAGGAGGTGTTATTGCGCTACGTGAATATTGCCGATATCATTCGATCGAGACAAACGGTCTAAAAATTGCGATTCAAGGTGTCGGTAACGTGGGATACTGGTTTGCAAAAATTGCCGAGCAAGAACTCGGAGTAACAATTGTAGCGGTTGCAAATTCTCGAATGACTCGGCAGGACAAAAACGGATTTTCATTTGTCGATACTGGAGAAAAGGGGATCATGGACCAACTGGACAGCGAAGAATTACCAAGCGATGCGATTATTGGCATTGATTGTGATGTTTTAGTACTAGCGGCACTGGGCGACGTCATAAACACGAACAACCAAGCGGATGTAAAGGCAAAAATTATATTGGAGCTTGCTAACGGGCCAGTTAGCTTCGATGCTTATAATGCCCTTGCAGAGAGGGGAGTGGCAGTGATTCCTGATGTGCTCGCTAATGCCGGCGGGGTAATAGTGAGCTATCTTGAGTGGGTACAAAACAAACAAGGCGAACACTGGAGTGAATCCAAAGTTAACGAACAACTTGATTTGATCATATGTGCGGCGCTATCAGAATGTTTTGAAAGCGATCAACCACTAAAAAATGCGGCATTTGAAGCGGCGCTCCAGCGACTTTAGTCCGCCTAGTATGAGGTACGTTTTTTGCACATCCTTCCGTATAAGTATGAATTAAGTAAATATATTGTATAATATCAAATACTTATGACTGGAGAAAGGATAGACACTAAACATGAGACGACGCCGTCGATAGAGAGTCAAGTGGCTGGCTTGCGACAGCTTTTTGCTAAGGTACCCAACAGCGAGATGCTGGTTCATGCATTGTGCATGAGTGATGATGAGAAGTGAGTAGTTAACTTGTGGCAAACAAGTTTGTATGAGTTGTGGGGTAAGGGATGTGTGTCTGAATCATGTACTTACAAATAACGAATAATTCGGAACTTTGGTTCGACTTAGCGAATGAGAAAAGATAAGAACAGAAAACGTAATTATTGTAAAATATTACTGATTATGCTATAATATAGATATGAGTAACTA
>JBDHUM010000019.1:0-19547 GCA_039809125.1 Saccharimonadaceae bacterium (SeqCode)
GTGTACCATAATATAAGTCGGCTTGTCTAACTATTTTATTTTGGCGGAGAGGATGAGATTCGAACTCACGGTACAAGTTGACCCCGTACACACGCTTTCCAAGCGTGCGCCTTCAACCACTCGGCCACCTCTCCCTGTTAATTAATTATAGCAACCTTGTGTTTTAGCATTGCCGTGAAAAATACATTACAAAAGTTGTGCTTACGGTTGCGGTATGTTAGTTTTGGTGGCTATAATAAAATGAATGCGTCAAAAAAAATCTCCTGTGATTGAACTGAGAGGCCTCGTTAAGAGGTACGGAATTGGTGACGCGGAACATAATGCACTTGATCACGTGGATTTAACAGTCGAATCGGGTGAGTTTATTACCATTATGGGGCCAAGTGGATGTGGTAAAACAACACTCCTTAATATTTTGGCAATGCTCGACCGAGCCGATGATGGCCAATATTTGCTTGATGGCAACGACGTTGAAGAGTTTTCTGATAGTCGGCGGGCTACGGTGCGATCGAGGCAGGTTGGGATCGTATTTCAAAATTACAACTTGATTGACCGGATGACTGTTATCGAAAATGTTGCACTGCCACTTACGTATCATGGGGTATCACGAGTAAAGCGTCTCGAAGCAGCCAGCGAAATTTTGAAATCGTTTCATTTGCAAGAGCGCGAGTATTACATGCCATGGCAGCTTTCAGGTGGTCAGACCCAGCGCGTCGCAATTGCTCGAGCATTAGTGAATAAGCCATCGCTTATTTTGGCTGATGAACCGACTGGCAGTCTCGATAGTCGCTCAAGCCACGTTATTATGGAAGAACTGGCCGAACTACACCGCAAGGGCAACACGATCATCATGGTAACGCACAACCCAAATCTGACCAGCTATGCTAGTCGAGTGATCAATATGCTTGATGGTCAGATCGCCAGCGATAAAAAAATCCGCATTTCTGGCTCATCTGAATCGTCAGTTATTCCGTTGAACGCCAAAATACCGGCCAAGCGCCCTCTTGGTGAGCCGACGAAGGTAGAAAAAGAGCCAAAAGAAGCTGTTAAAGATTCAAAAATACCAGCCAGACGGAGGAAGCGCAAAAAATGAAACGTTTACTCATTGCCGATCATCTATCGAGTGCCTTACACTCTTTGCGTAGCAATCGCATGCGCTCTTTTTTGACAACACTCGGTATTACAATTGGTATTGCCAGTGTTACGACAATTCTAACTTTGGCGGCGGGTCTGATTAACTCGCTGACGCATCAGGTCGAAGACATCGGTGGCAATATCGCAGTGATTCGCCCTGGTGTCACTACTTCACAATCGCAGTTGCCATCTTTAAATCGACCAATATCTTCTTTGCAGTACAGTACCAGCACAATTGATGAAAATGATGTTACGAAAATACGTGCTCTGGCGCTAAACCTGCAGGTTGCACCAATCATGACAATTGAAGGCCGGATGACTTCTCATGGTGGAAACATCTCTGATGGAACTGTGGTAGCAACCACACCTGAATTTAACGCCACTACACCACTGCCGCTGTCTGACGGCAGTCTGCTTGATAGTAAAACACCGCCGCAAGCGGCCGTAATAGGCTACCAAATGGCGCTCGATTTGTTCGGCACCGACAATCCCATTGGTCAAACGTTTCACCTTCGCAAACAGTCGTTTACGATTATTGGCGTGCTGAAAAAAACTAAAAATCCTGTCAACTATAACAACATAGACTTCGATAGGGCAATTATCATATCATTTGAGACTGGTAAGGCATTTCACGGTGGTCGTAGCCAAGTTCAGCAAATTAACGTACGCGCCGCAGACAAAGATACGCTTGAACAAGTTGTACCAAAAATAGAACAACAATTAGAGGTGGCTCACGGTGAACGAGACTTCAGTGTAATTGCTGGTAAGGCTGTCACCGAACCAACCAATACGATTTTTAATACCATTGCAAACATCATGTCAGCAATTGCCGCAATTTCTCTGGTTGTTGGCGGTATTGGCATTATGAATATCATGCTTGTTAGCGTTGCCGAGCGAACACGTGAGGTTGGGATTCGTAAAGCTGTTGGAGCTAGCAATTTCAACATTATCATGCAATTCTTGGTCGAGTCATTACTAATCAGCTTACTCGGTGGTATCATCGGAATTATACTTGGTGCACTACTCGCCTTTATTTTGGGCTATTTCCTCTACTTCCTGCCGGTAATTACGTGGCAAACGATCGCCATTGGAGCTGGTCTTGCACTACTAGTTGGGGTGATTTTTGGACTCTATCCAGCGCTGCGTGCGGCGCGCAAAGATCCAATCGATAGTTTACGCCAATATCGATAACTACTAATTGATTTCTTTAGCGTTTTGCAACTTAGTATGTATGTCGACTTCATCTGGTCGCACATTGTTAAGAATTGCGACATAAAAAGCGGTAATTTCCCCAAGCATAATCCCGAAAAGGAGTTGGCGAATATGAAGTGAACCCTCAAGGTGGATAAGATTGCTAGTGGGTCGTTTGCCACTAAGAACCCGATTAACAGCTTGCGAGGTAGTCATACTTTCTTCGTCTAAGTCCGAAATAAAGTCAAAAATGCCGAAAGGTTTTTCAATCGGATGTGACAACCAACCGGCTAGTTCCCACTGACCATCCGCGCTGTACGATGAGTTAAAGGCGGTATTCTTGGCTGTTTCATTCCAAGCCGATTTCCATAAACGTGCTAAGGCGTCGGTTGGCGAAGTGCTGCAAAAAATCGGTGTCTTACCGACCGCAAGTAGTGACAACTGCTTCGCATAATTTTCGTGCACAGGCACGCTCCAATGCCAACGGTCGATATGTTCTTTTAGCCAATTGCTCGATTCTCGCATGTCTTGGACCAATTTATTGTCCGTACATCCAAAATGAACTAGCAAGGTCGCCAATGCCATCAGGAGCCAGGTAATTTCCAGACGACGTGGTGATTGATTCTGGCGGACTACATAAACGACACCATCCGCCTTAACAGTCTCTAGGAGAGCACTACTTAGTGGTGCGAGTACGGCAATCTGACATTGTCGCATGCGGGCTGCCTGGTAGAGCGTACGGTAGTCGTCCCTGCCGGCAATTATCACTAGAGTGTTTTGATCAGCATATGACGGTAGTTCACTGCTGCTATGTCTCACAATGGGTGTTGCCGCTCCAATAACCGCATACAGCAGATCAGCTGCAAGTAGTTCGTGGTTGCGGCCGACGATAACAACCGTATGAATCGAGCGCCCATCGTGTTCTGGTGCACCAACTTCAATCGCTTCTGCTAAGAGTTCGGTCGTATGGCACACTGACTCAAAAACTCGATGCGGATCACGCTGTTTTAGCACGTTTCTATCATCTAACACTTCACCCTCCGAAAGTCTATTGCGTCGATTTTCTATAGGTAGTATACTACAGATAAGCATAATCAATAAAGACAATGAGGTGGGCATGAACGATACAAAAGATACAAAAGATACAAAAGATCCGCAGACAATTAGCGATGACCAAGAGTTAGCGAAAGTATTAGCTGGTGTTACAAACTCTGATGATACCGCACAGACAGCCGGAGCGCCTGCTACTCCACCAATGCCGTCGACCCCTATGCCATCGAACGGATTGCCATTGCCACCTAGTGATGACGCGACAACTCCCCCTATTGATGCCGTTTCACCAGCTTCTACTACGCCACCAACTCCCCCTCCACCTGTGAGTGCCCCAGGTGATGATCTTGCTTCAATCAAGCAAGAAGCTATCGGCGAGCTTCGTCCATTGGTTGACAAACTAGAAGTTGGCCCAGAAGAAAAGTTCGACACCTATTTGCTGTTAATTCGTTCGACTGACGACCGCGCTCTAATCGGTCCAGCTCACAGCGCCGCCCAGGCAATTACCGACGAAACACGCCGCGCTCAGGCCTTACTCGACATAATTAAAGAGATTGACTTCCTAAGCCAAAGCCCTAGCGGAAACTAATTTTCACCAGGTGTGAATGTGTACTGTACACCAGGTAAGTACTGTGACTTATTTGCAGCAGCAAGCAAAGCACTGACATTTGCCAATGCTTTATTGAGACGTTTACTTTTATCGTCGGACTCATTACGAGCAGACTCGCGTAATTTTTTTTGAAGACCAGACGATTGGTTGATCTTATTATTGCCAATCAGTATACGCACGTCATTGATGTTGGTACTTAGGAGAGTGGCCATAAACTCAGCGTTGATTGCTAAATTAGCATGAGCGTCCGCTTGAACAAGTAGAGCATTTCTCGCCTTTTCAATAGTATCAAGTGCATCTGTTTTTTTTGTCTGTAGGCACTCAATAATTTTCGCCCTTCCCATGGTTGTTGCTAAAAGGTATAGCAATGCTATCTCTTGAGAACGTAAACTATCGCTTGAGTTGTTCAAAAACGCTTTTGTTACTAATCCGACACAAATTTGCGCTTGTTCGGTATAGAGCCTACCGTCACCTACCGTTATTTCAAGCTCTCTCACACTGTCAGCAAAGAGTCCCAGATAGAACTCCGTTCGGATCTCTTTCTCAATCTGGTACGTTTCATCGAGCTGTCTATTACCGGCATGTGTATCATCATTATCATCGGGTGCAGGAAATGTCTCCATTGATTAACTCCGTCATATAAATTATATTTTGTCAACCTTAAACTAATTGATTTATTATCCGAAATATGCTAAAATAAGACTATTGACATCTAAAACAAAAAAACCAGAGCTTCCATTTGGCCAACACTCGGTCATTGGTTCACGACCAGAACAGCAAGATGCGATGCAATGGATGCCAGAAGATTCAGCTGGTATTATGCTTGATGGACACGGTGAGTACGGTGCAGTGGCGGTCGCCCGAGCGATTGAGTTTTTCAAAAACCACCCCTGTGATGCTCGCGACATCGCAGCACTTGAAAGATACTTTGCGCTACTACACGCACACCTACTAGATCAAGAAGCGAATCCAGAAGGGGGCGGAACAACAGCCACAATAGCAAGAGTGACGCAACGATCAAGTGTATACGACATTATCAGCGGGAATGTTGGCGACTCCCACGCGGTACTGATTGGTCCAAAAAGCTCTCGCCTGCTTACTACCGATCATTCAGCTACAAATTTTGACGAAGTACAGCGTCTTGAAAATGAAGATGTCGAAACACTGTATAGTGGCAGCTATTTTGACGCAACACCGTCGGTCTCAAGTCGACTATCGCGTATGGTTGGTGATCGTAGGTTTCGAGATGATGCGACAGATTATCATGAACAAAATAGCGAGGAACTGTTTTTATCAGTACCAGACACGTCAAGGGTTAAAACTCAAGGCAATGCCGTACTAGCAATGTTTGCCGATGGTGTATTTAGATATGATCCAGACATTGAAATCGATCACCACCCGGTAGTACGTCGTGCGCGGGAGTTGATGGTAGTGCATCAAACTATAACACGCCAAAATATGGGAGAACTCGCACGTAAACTTGTTGAAGATTTCGCATCTGACGACAATTCTAGTGCGCTGATCATCGGATTACCAAAAAAACGTTCCGTTACAGTAAATTAGAGGGTTTAACGTTTATTGATGTTCTTACCAATAACCGTGCGATAAATATAGCCTATGAACAGCACTCTATTAGTTCGTCCAGCTCCAAGATGGTGACCAAGTGGACGTCCCACTGTTGTAGCCCTGTAGTCTAAAATTATTGGTCGAGTCTGTCCAGTCTCGGCTTATGGCTGCTGCCGTAGACGAAGCGCTTATTGCCGATCCTGTCGTGACTACACCCGTTTTTAAAATATACCCCTTTCCAGATTTTGATCGAAGTCCGATAGCATAACTATCCTCGTTTCGGGCAGCTATATAGTAAATGTTGTTTAAACTAGCATCATATGATGACTTACTGAATTTAAACTCAGGGAACTCCACTAAGCTTTGTGGGTAATGTCCAAGATCAACTTTAACAAGCTCGAGCTTTTTTGTAATGGTAGCCATATCTGATTCGACGATACTGTCACTGGCGCGGTTTTGTATTCCATTGTAAGCAACTATCGAAACTGCAGCTAATATTGCGATAACAACAATTACTATGAGGAGTTCAACAATTGTGAACCCGCTTATGGCTCTTCTCGTACTGTTATTTTACCTTGAGCTATTATATGTAGCAACAGGTACTGGAAGAACTACGATTCGCAGCGATTAATTATCGGCTAGATGGGGTAATTTTACATCATGCCCATGCCCTACTCAATATTACGAAAGAAATTAATCACAACAATAAGACTATGAGTATGTATGCCACGCAGAGTCGAACAACCGACGTTGCATATCCGCGAAGTGCTCATTATCAATAATGATGCCACTGGTTTGATTGGTTTCATTTAGCATGATCAGTGCAACTTTCTTTCCGTAGATGAGGGTGTAACATCCTGTATCGTATGGCACACTACCAAAAAAACGAGACTCAGCATAATCAGCTTTTTCACTGATTGTGTTTCCTTGGCGCAGCACTCGAACTTGTAGACGTTGGCGTACTCGCTCAGCTGTGAAGTGAGGAAAGTTGTTATAAAGGTATGTGTTCACTTTTGGCGACGAGATAACGCGGTAATCAAGTATGTTGCTGCGACGACAGGTTTTGAGCACATCGCGGAGTATTGCTGCCAAACCTTCGTCATCCTGGTAAAACGATGCGAAATGGAATAAGGCAGGATCATTCGCATGCGCTCTAAGAGACTGCACGTAATCATTTATATTAGAATCAGCAATGCGCAGTTCATGGCACCGCTCGGCAATTATCTCGTGCAAAATCTCTGGGTCTTTTGCGCGGTAAGTAGTACGTTTACCTATCGTAATTTCTGTCACGAGGCCAGCTGTACGCAGAGCTTTTATCGACTCATATACGCTACCTCTGTTTATGCCTGTATGTTCTGCCGTATGTCGAATTGATGATCCAGGTTGTTGAATCAGAGCTTCGTAAATTCGTTTGTCACGTATAGAAAGACCAATAAGAGTAAAATCCATAAGTATAAGATATCACAATCCACATAATTGTCATAAAAAATCAGCCGTTTAATATAGCAAATAACTGCTTGCTCATACATACTACGCCATACTATAAAACAGCAAGGAGCAATTATGTCAGCAATGCACGAAGGTCAAAGAGCGAGTCAGTAAAACATTAGTGAACTTGAATTTTTCACACCTGAGGCAGCCGAACAGCTCGGAAGCCTACTCACACACCTTACATCGCGTCATGACGGCCAGCCAGTTGACGAGAACTACCTACGTTTAGCGATTCAGTCACCGAACCATGCTCAGATTATTGCACATCCTACCAATAGCCCAGAGATTGTTGGCGCTGCTAGTCTGTCGGTACTGGGTGAAGCGTTTTTAGGCAGAGTTGCCTGGCTTGGTAGCTTCATTGTTCACCCAGATCATAGAGGTGGTTCCTTGTCGCTATCCCAACAGATGTGGGAGTATATGGCCGCTTGGTGTAAAGACCGTGACATTACTACGATGATGTTTACAAGCAGCAAAGAGCGGCAAGCTGCGATGCAGTTTTATAGTCGTAACGGAGTGAGTTTTCGACATGGCTTGTCTCTCGGTACGACTTACTGGAATCGCGCGCAATGACACGGTCGCTATATGAGATACTGAAATGGTATCAACTCCAGCCTGTCACGGTAGAGCAACTTGGTGGTGGCGAAATTCACAAAACGTATAAGATAACTACCACAACTGGGGGAAGGTATGTTCTTCAGCAGGTTGCGGGTGTAGTGTCGACTTCAGCAATCATAGACACTGCGCGTTTGATGTTTGAACTTGCTCAAAAAGGTTGGACAGTCGCCCATACACTGCCTACACGGTATGGCCGTCTATATCATCAGGCATCGGACAGAAGATTATGGCGACTGATGGAGTACATCGCTTCAGATCCGATGAGTCCGTCGTATATGGCGTGGGGTAATATTGGTGAGATACTTGCAAAGCTCCACCGCGATTTAGCGGCTTGTACGACGCGACCGCACAAATCATTGGCTCATTTTCATGATACGCAGTACCATATGGATCGCCTTAGCACGATTAGCGCTCGTCTTCCATTAGAGGTAGCAGAGATCGCCGCAAGCATACGTCTGGATTACAAAAAAATTAATACCTTGCTGCCTGGTGACAAGCAGCTTATCCATGGCGATCCAAGGTGCAATAATATATTGTTTCGAGATGGTATGCCACTGACTTTTATTGATTGGGACACACTAATGATCGGTACAATTTGGCTTGATATCGGCGATGCACTTCGGTCATGTGTCGAGGAGCTATTGTATGCAAAACAAGCGGTTGAGGCGCCAGTCAATTCATTTTGTAGAGACTACTGGCGTCAGAGCACGACGTATGGGTATGAGCAATTTCGTGCGTATGCACTTCGTTCGGCGCGGATAATTAGCCTGGAGCTTGCTGCTCGCTACTGTTGCGATGTTGTCGAAGATCGGTACTTTTCGTTCAATACAGAGCGCTTTAAAACACGCAGACAAAGTAATATCGCGCGTCTTCTTGAGACGCTGAAGGTATTTGATGTACTTACTAGATTGGAGAAAATCACATGAGTAATGATTATGAGAAAAACGGTATTATTTTTGATTTTTACGGTGTTATTCGTCACGATATACAGCAAACTTGGCTGCATAATCAGGGTCTTCAACGCATCGGAGAATTTGCGGTTGCTTCAAATTTACTTGATGCTGGAGAAATATCGATGGAGGAGTACTTAAGACGTTACTCGCTAGCAAGCGGAGTGCCGCCTACGGATATACAGAGAGCATTTGACGATACACCAATGGTCGAAGGCATGGAGTCTTTCCTCCGCGAACTACATGGTACAGGTTTACGTATGGGTCTGTTATCGAATGCCGACAGCGGCCCACGCCATTATCTTGAGGAAACTGAGTTATTACAGTTATTTGATGATATTGTGATATCTGCCGAGGTGGGATACCGTAAACCTGACCCAGAAATATATCGGCTAGCTCTTAATAGACTAGATCTCGTACCGGGTACAACAATATTCGTTGATGATAATCGAGCTAATATTGATGCCGCTGCTGCAATTGGGATTGATCCGATACTCTTTTCGACTGCTGGAGCTCTTCGACGCGAACTTCTGACTCGTCGAATATTGAGAAAATGACTACGAACTACCCGGATATATTCGTGCAATCTCCAGAAATGAGTATCTCAAGCAGGTTCTCTAGCGAGTGCTCGGCGCGGGACGAGAATTTTCGCAACTTCCCTTCGTATGCTTACATCATGCCCATGCCGCCGCCCATTGGAGGCATGGCGGGAGCTTCTTTTTCTGGGATGTCGACCACTAAAGCACCCATTGTAGCAGTGGTGCTGGCAATCGAGACGGCATTTTGTACGGCCTCTTTAGTAACACGAGTTGGATCAACTACGCCAGCTTTTTTCAGGTCTACAAGTCCAGCTTTCGGGCTCATCACATTGACACCCATACCGGCCTTGGCGGCTTCGACTTGGGCTAGCAACGCTTCAGAGTTGAGTCCGGCGTTAGCGGTAATCTGTAAAAACGGCTGCTTCAAGGCTCGCTTCAAGATTTGACGACCAGCCGATTCGCTGTCAGCACCGTCAGCCTTAAGACCGACCGAAAGATTAACAAGCGTCACACCACCACCGGCGACGATTCCTTCAGCTAGAGCAGCCTTGGTGGCGGCAACTGCGTCATCAACACGGAATTTCTTTTCGTCAATTTCGGTTTCGGTAGCACCCCCGACCTTAATTACCGCAACTTTACCACTTAGAGCAGCGGCTCGTTTTTCGAGCTGCTCTTTATCGTACTCGCTGCTGGCATTGTCAGCCTGGGTAATAATCTGCATAATACGCGCTTTCACGTCGGCAGCTTTACCAGCACCTTCAATAATCGTCGTCTCATCTTTGCCAACAATCACTTTACGAGCTGTACCAACTACCTCAAGGCCAACATTCTCAAAAGTTAGGCCTTGATCTTCGGAGATGACCTGGGCGCCGACTAGTACAGCCATATCAGCCATAATGTCTTTACGGCGATCGCCAAAGCTTGGTGCTTTTACGACTACAGTGTTGAGAACGCCTTTTAGCTTGTTTAAGACCAAAATTGACAAAGCTTCGCCGTCAACTTCATCGGCCACCAATACAATATCTTTTTTACCAGCTTGAGCTAGTTTTTCGATCAGTGGCAACAAATCCTGAGCGCTCGAAACCTTTTTGTCAGTAATAACAACTGCTGGTTTTTCGTACACTGCTTCTTGCCGGCCTGTATCGGTGACAAAAAACGGACTTGCCCAGCCTTTATCAAGGCTAAAGCCTTCTACCACCTCAGCTTCCATTTCAAGACTCTGGCCGGCTTCCACGGTAATAACACCTTCCTTGCCTACTTTTGCCATGACGTCGGCAATGAGTTGACCAATTTGGCTATCACCAGCGCTGATGGTAGCAACTTCAGCAATTCGGTCGTTTTTACCTTCAATTTTTTCGGTTAGCTTATCAAGTGAAGCTACTACTTCGGCGCCGGCCGCCTCGATACCGCGGCGCAGTTCTTGGGGATTATGACCTGCGGCAATCAAACGGTTTGCTTCTTTTAGGATGCTATAGGTCAATACTGTTACGGTAGTTGTCCCATCTCCTGCAACCTTATTAAGCTTACTCGCAGCCTGCTTAATCAATTCGGCACCAACCTTGTATCCAAGGGTCTCATCGTCATCTTCAGGTAAGTCAACCCCTTCGGCCACCGTTACACCGTCGTGTGTGACAGTTGGACCACCGTAGCCTTTAGCTATCACTACATTATTACCTTTCGGTCCGTACGTTACCTTTACTGCGTCGTACAACGCTTTGGCGCCGCCGAGTACGCGTGTTCGAGCATCCTCATCGTAAAATACTTTTTTTGCCATACTTTTTCTCTCCTTAGCTACAAATAACTGCTATTTAATCGTGCCAAGCACGTCTTCTTGCTTTATCATTAGGTATTCAACACCATCAATCTTAAGTTCGGTTGTTGAATATTCTTTATAAACAATTTTATCGCCTACCTTTAGTGCTTTCGCTTCAGGGCCGACAGCGACTACTTTAGCTACTACTGGCTTTTCTTTGGCGTTATCAGGTAAATACAATCCACTCGCTGTTTTGCTCGCGGCCTCTTCGCGAACGGCTACTACGCGGTCGCCAAGTGGTGAAATAGGTGAACTCACTGCAAATTTCCTCCATATGTTAGTTACTTACATCTAGTCTAACAAACCGAATTAGCACTCGTCAAGCACGAGTGCTAATATTCACTAGCTACCTGTTAAGACATAGCAATTTGCAACCATAAATTGTATGATCGGGTTTTGGTTTAGGAGGCTATTGGGACAATTCTCGCACTGCTTCAGCATCATTCCAAGGTACGCGTTTACCGTTAATAATACGGTAGACCTCATGTCCCATGCCGGTGATCAAAATCGTGTCGTCTTTTGTGGCAATTGACAGGGCTTTTTTAATGGCGTCATATCGGTCAGGGATTTCGGTAGTCTTCACTGCCCCCTTGGCCGCCTCAATACCATTGTAAATTTGCTCGCGAATTTCACTAGGGTTTTCGTTGTAACTCTCTTCGTCGGTCAAAATTATACGATCAGCGTTTTTAGCGGCGATTTCGCCCATGATCGGCCGTTTCGCCTTGTCGCGATCACCACACGCACCAAATACTAAGATTACGCGATTTTTAGTGATAGCTCGCGCGGCTGTCAACAATTTTTCGAGTCCATCAGGGGTATGTGCGTAGTCAACAATGACATCGTAGCCTGCTTGTTTTTTATCGATCACTCGCTCAAATCTCCCCGGAATGCTCTCTAAATTGGCGATGCCTTCGATAATATCGTCAAGGTCAACTCCGAGTAAATAGGCGGCTGAAGCTGCTGCTGTCATGTTGTAGGCGTTAAATTCGCCTGGTAAAGCAGTAGCTAGCTCGAGCTTGGTTTGATGATCGATTACGACTGTTGCTTCTGTGCCTTTGCGGTACAATTTTATCGACTCAATCCGAGCTTCGGCTTCTTCGTGCCTACCATAGGTAATCTTTTGGTCGGTGGCCGGGTATTTGTCAAAATAATCAAACCATTCATCATCACGGTTGAGTACGATAAACTTTGGCGCCAGGGCAAACAAACGCGCTTTCACGGCCGCGTACACCTCCATGGTGCCGTGATAATCAAGATGATCTTGCGTCAGGTTAGTCATAATCGCCATTTCTACCGGCACGCCTGCTAGCTTATGTTGGTGGAGCGCGTGTGAGGGAAATTCCATCACCACATAGTCAACCTTAGCTTTTTTTGCCTCTACAAAAAATCGCTGCATGTGCGCTGTTGAAGCGACAGTAGCATTGAGGTCATTTGGTCTAGTTTTGCCAGCAACCTCTATCTGGGCAGTGGTGAACATAGCGGTCGCGATATTGGCCTGTTTCAGTATCTCGTTAAGGTACGTAACAGTTGTAGTCTTACCGTTGGTACCAGTGACAGCAATTATCTTCAAATGACGTGCCGGGTGGCCATACCGCGCCGAGACAAGTTTAGCCCGCGAACGTCTGTAGGTATCTTCCAAACCGTGCACAATTGGTCGCGGCAGCAAGCGTCGAGTCGTAGTAACAAGTGCCTGTTTCATACTATTATTCTACAAGATTTGAACAATTTGAGCTGTATAATTTGCCGTTAATACTGAGCTGACATCTGTTATACTAAGTGCAGCAATGATCATTTTGGGAATCGAGAGTAGCTGTGATGAGACGGCGGCGGCTATCGTTGAAGACGGTCGACGAGTTTATAGCAATGCTGTTCAGAGTCAGATTGATATTCACCATGAGTACGGTGGTGTGGTACCAGAGATTGCCGCCCGTAGCCATATCGAAGCGATTAATCCGGTGATTCGTAAGGCACTACGAGACAGTGGTCTTGGATGGGATGATATCGATGCTATTGCAGTAGCCTATGCGCCAGGGTTGGTTGGTTCGCTTTTGGTGGGTACTCTGGCTGCACGTACGCTAGCGGTGCTTCACGACAAGCCGCTCTATCCGGTTCATCACGTTGAAGCTCATATTTACGCTAATTTTATTACCGATCAAGCAAAGTCGATGAGCTTCAATCTGCCTCTTGCACAGCCAAAGTTTCCAATGATAGCGTTAGCGGTGAGTGGGTTGCACTCTCAATTGGTATATTTCAGAGGTCACGGCGATTATGTATTGATGGGACAGACACTCGATGATGCGGTTGGTGAAGCTTTTGATAAGGTGGCAAAAATCCTAGGTTTTGGTTATCCAGGCGGTCCAGTACTGGAGCAATGGGCCCAAGATGGGGATGCTTATCACTACGACTTCCCTGTTGCGTCGCTTCAGTGTCCGCCAGGCTGTACTCACGATATTTTTGCCAAACGCTCAAACCGCAGACTTGATCGAAAAGTGCGTTCCACCGTCACCTCAACGTGCCGACGGTATGATTTTAGCTTCTCAGGCCTCAAAACAGCCGTTTTAAGGGCTGTTCAGCGCGAACTAGGCAAAGATGTTGCTTTTCCATCACACCAGCTTGGAGCGCTTCTAAACGACGCACAGCGCCATAATTTTGCTGCGAGTTTTGTGCGCGTTGCTATACAAACTTTGGTTGATAAGACGCTGCAAGCCTATAACGATTTAGCACCTGTTTCAGTAGTGATAGCTGGTGGTGTGGCAGCGAGCCCGCCGTTGCGCCGCGAAATGGCTCGTCGCTTCCCGGTGGAGATTGAGTATGCACCGATGAGCTTATGCACAGATAACGCAGCCATGATTGCTAGTCTTGGTTACTACTACAGTCAAACATGCGCGCCGTGCGACCCCTATTCACTTGAGGTAAAGCCAAGTTTGAGCATGCAGCAAACGCCGTGGAGTGAAAACGTATGATAAAAACGTTGTGCGTTTTACATCGTAATAGAAAAGAGACACAATGAGCCATTTCTTACAGTCCCCTGCGTGGCAGCAATTTCAAGAAGCACGTGGCAATACGACATTTATGCGATCAGGTGAAGGCTGGCATTACCTTGCAATTAAAGAATCTGCCGGCGGTTTTAGTCGACTTTACTGTCCATATGGTCCGGTAGTGTCTAGTCTTGATTCCCTCGACAATGCATTGGCTGATCTACAGGCAGTAGCTCGTGAATATAGAGTAGATTACCTTCGTGTGCAACCGACAGGCGCCGACATATCACTGAGCGATCTCATGGTTCGTTCTTTGCGTCCGATTCACTACTCGCAGCCGATTCGCACGTGGTTGCTTGATCTTTCCCCTTCCCTCGATGAACTGTATGCACAGATGAAGCAAAACACCCGTAATATTTGTCGTAATTTCTACAAAAAAGGACTCAGTTATGAAAAAAGTTACAATCCGGCAGATATCAGCGTTTTGACTCCCCTTCTTCGCGGTGTTGCCTCTCACAATAACATCACGGTGCACGACGATCAGTATTTTGCGCTTCAAGCCGAGACATTCTTGCCTACCAAAAATGGTGCGCTACATTGCATACGTTACGCTGGTAATGTAATTGCGGCTGCCCTTACCTACTACACCGAAGATACGGCGATCTATGCTCATGCTGCGGCAGATTTTGAACATCGTTCGCTTGGGGCAAGTACGGCATTGCTTGGTGAAATTATCCGCGATGCCAAAGAAAATGGCTTTACCTGTTTTGACTTCTACGGAATTGCACCAAATGATGATCCTGAACATAAACAAGCCGGACTTACGCGATTTAAGCAATCGTTTGGCGGTTATGAACATCGTTACGTTCCGACCTGTGAACAAGCTGTTCGACCATTACAGTACCGAGTGTATCGGTTTTTGCGCAAAATTCGCGGCCTTAACGTGTAATGTGCTATACTAGGGGTAACACAAACAGTGAAACCTGCAAAAGTGAGGGCTTTTATATGGAAAGACCTGTTTACTGTTGTTCGGAATTTCACGTGAAAGAGGGCGCGCCGCTATCTTATGAAGCTCGCAAAACAATACACACCCAACGATTACGAACCGACAATCTATGCTCTTTGGGAGCAGTCAAAAAGTTTTGCGCCCACCGGTAAAGGTGAGCCATATTCGATTGTAATGCCACCGCCCAATGCCAACGGCCACTTACATATTGGTCATGCACTTGATATGAACTTAAAAGACATTCTTGCACGCTATCACCGTATGAAAGGAAAGGACGTTGCGTATATTCCGGGAGCCGATCACGCTGGTTTCGAGACGTGGGTGGTGTATGAACGCCAACTCCAAGCCGAGGATAAGAGCCGATTCGATTTTAGCAGGGAACAGCTCTACGGGCAGGTCTGGGATTTTGTTGAGGCGCGCCGTGGCGACATGGAGTTGCAACTGCGTGCGCTAGGGGTCAGCTGCAGTTGGGATGATTTAGTATTTACGCTCGATAAAAAGGTGATTGAAGCGGTTTATAGCACGTTCAAAGCCATGTGGGATGATGGCCTAGTGTATCGGGGTGAGCGGATTGTAAACTACTGTACGACCCACCAAACTAGTTTTGCAGATATTGAGGTGGAGCATAAGACTGAAAAGAGTAAGCTGTGGAGCATTGCGTATCCGCTACTCGATAGTATTGGTGAAATTGTGGTGGCGACGACACGCCCAGAAACTATGCTTGGCGACACAGCGGTGGCGGTCCATCCAGATGACGAACGGTATAAGCACCTGATCGGCACGCGGGCGTTACTGCCGATTGTTAATCGTGAAATTACGATTATTGCGGATGAACACGTTGATAAGGATTTTGGTACTGGTGCAGTCAAAATTACACCGGCACACGATCCAAACGATTTTGACATGGCACAGCGCCATAATCTTGAAATTATTAACATCATTGACGAAAAAGGGCATATGAAGAATGTTCCGCAGCAGTTTATGGGTCTATCAATTGCCGAATGCCGCAAGCGAGTTCTCGCTGGTCTTCAAGCCGAAGAATTCCGACGCGGAGAAAGTGATATTGAGCACGCTGTCGGCCACTGCTATAAGTGTGGCACGGTGATTCAGCCGATGATGAAAGACCAATGGTTTATAAAGCTACAGCCTCTGGCTGAACAAGCGATAGAGAGACTCAATAAGGGTGAAATTACGTTTTATCCGAGTACTAAGGCTGGTGAGTTAATTGCGTACCTTTCGCAGATTCGTGATTGGAATATTAGTCGCCAAATTCCGTGGGGAATACCGATCCCAGCCTTTCAGAACGAGAAAGACCCAAGTGACTGGCTGTTTGACGTAAGAATTGACGAAGAAAAAATAGTTGTAAACAATACAACGTATATTCGAGAGGAAGATACGTTTGACACCTGGTTTAGCTCAGGACAATGGCCGTATGTGGTAACTGACTATTTACAAAAAGGTGATTTGGCACGATTTTTCCCCACTACAGTTATGGAAACTGGTAGTGATCTCTTACGCCAATGGGTGGCTCGTATGGTAATGCTGTCGGTGTACCGAACAGGGAAGGTACCTTTTAAAACGGTCTATTTCCATGGCATGGTGAATGACGAGCATAACCAAAAAATGAGCAAATCGAAGGGAAATGTGATAAGCCCAATGGAACTAGTGGCAGACTATGGTTCGGATGCGGTACGACTCGGTATGATTGCTGGACGCAGCCCGGCACAAAATCAACCGTTTAACAGGGGTGCAGTTGTGGCGGGACGTAACTTTTGTAACAAGCTATGGAACATGGCGCGCTTTATTGAGAATAGTGTTGGCGCATTCGATCGTCAGCCTCACGCTAGTCCTCGTTCAATTGCCGATCACTGGGTGCTTAGCCAATTAACTAAAGCGATAAAAGCAGTCGAAGAGCAATTAGCTGATTATCGCTTTGCTGAGGCGGCCGAAACGGTTTATCACGTACTGTGGGATGATGTGGCTGATTGGTATATCGAAGTGAGCAAGACCGAATCACATCCAGAAATGCTGGCCTATGTACTTGATACTTGTCTAAAACTAGCGCACCCATTCGCTCCGTTTGTGACAGAGACAATTTGGCAGACATTAGCCTGGCATAACGATGAAAAAGATTTACTAATTACATCTGCATGGCCAAAGCAAACTACCTATAACGACATTGCAGCTTCAGAGTTTGAACAACTAAAGCAATTGATCGTTGAAACGCGTTTTGTCAGTAGTGAATTACCGGGTAATCAGCGCTACGGAATGCTCTACCAAGACGATAGTTTGATCGCGGATAATGTAGAACTGGTAAAACGTTTGGCAAAAGTTGCATCGCTTGAGCATGCTGATCAGCCGCGTGGATTACGATTGGCGATCAGTGGCCGCGATGCGTGGCTCGATATTAGTGACGATATACTATACGAACACCAGTCAAACCTCGAGACTCGATTAGCTGAGGTGCGAACTGCGATCCAAGCATTAGAAGCTCGTTTGTCGAATGAAAACTATGTTGCAAAGGCACCAGAACATCTTGTGGAAGAGACTCGCGAGCAATTGCGCGATAAGCAAGCCCTCGAAACTCGTCTCGAGAATGAATTGTCTGTTTTAGACTAGGTGGGGTAGGGGGAAATTGTGAGAGTCGAAACTGTGGCGACCGTGCGGTTCAATATTTTGCTGTAAATAACGTTTCATTTTGTGTTCTCGCGGGGGGATAGAGGGCGACTGATGAAGGTTGCCGTGGACGAGCCGGATATGTTCAGGATGGTTATGCAGATTAGCCGATAAAGCGAGATCGGCGTTTGCTGCTAAATCATGGCGAACAATCGCTGCTGCCGAAGTATAAGCGCGGTCGATTTTTCCATCGTGCAAAAAAACACCTGTCGCAGTGAGTAGGGAAGTGATGATTCCGAGAGATGAAATAAATAATTGCATATTTGTTTTATTGGTTTATATTATCATATTAGCACAAGCATGATTATTTGTCAATAACATTACTAAATAATCAGATTACTGATGGTGGTATGCGCTACCGCGAGTAATTTGCTCGGCTCGGTAGAGCTGTTCGACAATGATGAGCCGAACTAATTGATGAGGGAAAACAAATGACGAAAGTGATAAGACAAGGTTTGCTCGGCTTTTTAGCTGGGTAGAAACACCATACGCACCTCCAATTACGACAATCGGTGAAAAGCCATGAGCAAAAAGACCCTCAATATGATGACTGAATGTGAGAGAATCGACTTTGCTGCCGGTTTCATCAAGCAAAATGACATAATCGCTTGGCTGCAAGTGGTTTAGTATGCGCTCTGACTCTTGCTTGCGGGCTGTGTCGCCCTTTAGGCTGCTGTGCGGTAAAAGCTCCCATTTTATATCCCACGGCCGCTGAAGCCGCTTGGAATACCGCTCTATGCCAGTAGCCACCCATGGTTCATGTTTTTTGCCAATGGATAGAATGGTGATCATGTCATGCGTAGCTTTTGGGCTACCGCCTGAATCTCGGCATCAGCCACCGCTTGTCCGTCACCTTCTCTTAAGCTTTCGCCGCTATCAAAGGGTATCAGATTAACATGGAAATGCGGCACATCAATACCCTTTACGACGATACCGACCCGTTCTTTACCCATAACGTCACGGATCCTCTGAGCAACTTTTTTGACGGTGCGCCATACAGCTTCATAATCTTCATCGGGTAGGTCAATGTATTGATCAACTTGGCGCTTTGAGATAACTAGCGTATGGCCATCACGAGCTGGTTCAATCGTCATAAATGCCAAAGTTTTGTCATCCTCATACACTTTGTGACAAGGGATTTCACCCTTGATGATCTTTGTAAAAACTGAATCTTGCATGGTATACCTCCTTTCTTCTATTGTAGCGCACGTTCAAACGCATTAATTTGAGTCGTGGTGGCTGACACTTGCTTTTAAAATATGACTTTTATGATATAATTTAGCAAATGACTGAGGTAATGGCACCGATCGATCGGGAACGTTCATCTTCTCGCGTTGCAAAAATCGCTAAGCAACTGGGCCTGTGTGGAGCTGCTTTGGTGGCAGCTGCTGGAATTTCGGCCTCGACAACACATGTAGATTCACGACTTGGTCCATACCAGCTGGAGGTTAGCCTAAGACCTGGCATGACTGAAATAAACACTGGAATATTAGGAAAATACTATGTTGATACTGGGATGGTTGGGGTAGAGGCGAATGTTGTCGGTGTTGGTGCACCGGTACAAGTGGGCCAGACGCTTTCACCTGAGTTTATTGCGAGCAACGCACTGATTTTTAGTAATCCTGATGGTGTACGTGACCAGCTTTTTGATGATCTGGCAACGGGATACAGAGACAATTTTGTTGCTTGGTTTGGAGCAATCGGAGTGGGTTTGTACTTGGGACGCAAGCTGTTGCCTGCAGATGAAACAAAGCGGCGGAAATTGTTAGCCAGCGCGGTAGTGGCAGGATCGGTAGCGAATTTATCTTCATCGACCGTTGGGCGCCAGAATGATCCCCAGCTCACCGAGCATACAATTGGCAACACAATCGTCTACACTGATACAGATAATCCATTTGTGCCAGTTGTAGATGCGCTACTAAACGGTG
>JBDHUM010000020.1:0-19153 GCA_039809125.1 Saccharimonadaceae bacterium (SeqCode)
GCACCAGAGATGGTACAAAATTGAATTCGTCACTCATTCGAGCCACCAATTAAATTTTTGTTCCATCTTTAACGTTTTTGTACGACAATGCTGTAATTTATCAGCTTCGCTTAATAAAATTTATATCATCTCAAGATAATGTGCAGTGGCGCGCTTAGTTTGCGGTAGTAACTAGAAGAGTCGCGAGAACTTTGCAGCGGTTATTGCTCATCGATTCCGAATTAATCAATTAGAAAAGTATGGATTTAACTAAAAATACGCTATACTAGGAATAGTAATTTTAAGGGGGAAGTTAATATGACAACAGGAATGATCGTACTCATTGTTATCGTGGCTGTAGTATTGCTACTGGTTGTGTTTGTAATGGCCATGTACAACTCGCTCGTACAACTAAAAGTTCGAGTGGAAGAGGCATGGAGTGATATCACGGTGCAGCTGAAGCGGCGAGCAGACTTGATTCCAAATTTAGTCGAGACAGTTAAGGGCTATGCTAGTCACGAAAAAGAAGTGTTTGAGCGTGTCACTGAGGCACGATCTGCCGTTATGGATGCAACGAGTAAGGGTCCCGCAGAAACTGCTAAGGCAGAAAATATGTTTGAAGGCGCACTCAAGAGTTTGTTTGCTGTAGCTGAGGCATACCCAGATCTAAAAGCAAATCAAAATTTCCTGCAATTGCAACAAGAACTCGTAGATACTGAAGATAAAATTCAAGCAAGCCGCCGCTTTTATAATGGTGGTGTACGCGACCTCAACACAAAGATTGAGATGTTTCCAAGTAATATTATTGCCAGTATATTTGGCTTCGTGAAACGCGAGTTCTTCGAGGTGGAAGATATGGCTAAAGTAGAAAATCCTGTTGACGTTAAATTTTGACCAAATTTATTTAGTAGAAAGAATTCATTTTGTATAATGCGATAGCAGCCAACAAAAGAAATACTGTCATTATTATGATGGTGTTTGTTGGGGTAGTTGCGGCGGTTGGTTGGGCGGTGAGCCTATATTTTGGCAATCAATATATAACCCCATGGATCATTTTAGGTGCTGCGATTTACGCTTTAATTCAATATTTCGCGGCATCTAAATTAGCTATTGCAATGACTGGGGCGAAAGAAATTCAGAAGAATGATAATCCTAGGCTGTGGAGGATTGTTGAAAACTTATCAATTACAAATGGCATGCCAATGCCGAAAGTGTACGTGATTAATGATCCGGCGCCGAATGCTTTTGCGACAGGCCGCGACCCTAAACATGCGATAGTAGCTGCAACCAGCGGCATTATGGATGTTATGTCGGATCGTGAGCTGACAGCTGTGATGGCACACGAAATGGGGCATGTTAAAAACTATGATATCCGCGTTAGTATGATCGCTTTTGGCCTGGCCAGTGCAATCGGAATAATTACTGATATTGCAATGCATATGATGTGGTTTGGTGGGAATAACGACAACCGTTCGTCTGGTCCGCTGACATTAGTTATAGGAGTTGTGGTGATAATACTGGCGCCTGTTACTGCAGCTTTGATTCAATCTGCGATTAGTCGGCAGCGGGAATACTTAGCAGATGCAACTGGTGCAATGACAACGCGTGACCCAGATGCACTAGCAGATGCTCTGCGAAAATTACAGCAATATGGCCGGCCGATGCAGCGTCAGAGTTCATCAACAGCGCACTTGTTTTTTAATAACCCACTAAAAGCAGACACGGTCATGAACTTATTTAGTACCCACCCACCACTTAAAAGTAGGATTGCACGCTTAGAAAACAAACTGACGAAAATGTAATGACTCGTTCTAAGAAGGTTACCAAAATTAGATCGCGGACACCATCAAAACAGAGGGGTAAAGTTTTTAGGCAATCGTCGCCAAAAGAAACCGCAAAAATAAAAAAATTATTAAAACTATATCTGAAACGAATACGTGCTAGGATGAACGGGTTTTTAGCCCGACGTCCACATCGAAGTTTTCGTTTGACAGCACGTCGTGACTATAAACGATCACTCAATTTACCGGGCTATGTTGCATTTACGATTTACGTTTATAGAATACTTAGCCGTCGACGTGGTTTGTTTCTGTTGGTAGCGATGCTTTATGGAAGCGCTAGTGTTGTGTTTGGCGGACTTTCAAGCCAGCAAATGTATAACCAGATTGCATCATTACTAAATGAGGGTAGTGCAGAGCTATTTGGTGGCGGTGTGAGTAAGATTGGACAGGCAGGAATGCTTTCGTTATCAGCCTTTAGCGGAGCTAATAAAATCACCAGTGATGTTCAGCAGCTTTATGTTGGACTAATCCTGTTGTTGACATGGCTGACGACTGTTTGGCTTCTTCGACACATTTTAGCTGATACAAAACCAAAATTAAGGGACGGTCTTTATAATAGTTGTGCACCGTTTATTTCAACCTTGCTTGTTGCAATAATCTTACTTGTTCAAATTTTGCCTGTCGGGTTACTCGCGATAGCTTATTCGGGGCTGACGCAAGTGGGTGTTTTAGAAAATGGTTTTGGCATGGTTATGTTTTGGGCGCTCGCAATTGTGATAATTTCGCTCTCTCTTTATTGGGCGGTATCGACGTTTATAGCATTGATTATCGTCACAGTTCCTGGAACATATCCGATGTTTGCAGTTAAAGCTGCTGGAGATGTAGTTATTGGGCGCAGACTAAGGATTTTGTATCGACTCTTATGGTTGGCGGCGATGATTGTGATAGTATGGTTTGCTGTCATGATACCAATTATACTGCTTGTTAATTGGTTGACTGGTTTGTGGCACTGGCTCAGCGTAGTGCCGATTGTGCCTGTTGTTGCATCAATCTTAACTGCGCTAACAGCTGTGTGGGTGTGTGGCTATATTTATCTGTTGTATCGGAGGATTATTGACGATGAAACAGCTCCCGCCTAAAGATCGTGTTGAACAGTTACGCGATCTTATCAATAAGTATCGCTATCATTATCATGTACTTGACGAGTCAATTATGAGCGAGGCGGCGGCCGATAGCTTGAAACATGAACTTTCACTGCTTGAAACAAAAAACCCAGAGCTTATTACAGCAGATAGTCCGACGCAACGTGTGGCTGGACAGGTGCTTGAAGCGTTTAAAAAAGTTGAACACCTGACACCGATGATTTCGCTAAATGATGTATTTAATCGTGAAGAAATCGAGGCATGGCTCAAGCGAACTGAAAAAATCTTACCTAATCAAAAACACGAATTTTTATGTGACATCAAGATGGATGGACTTGCATGCGCGCTTGTTTATGAGGAAGGTGTTTTTGTTCAGGCAGTGACACGCGGTGACAGTCGTATTGGTGAAGACGTCACTATGAATGTACGGACAATTCAAAATGTACCACTAAGACTGCGTGCAAATCAGAAGTACTCATATCTGCTGCGAGGTAGAACTGAAATTCGTGGTGAGATTATTATGCTAAAAAATGACTTTGCTCGACTTAATGAAAAACGTAAAAAAGAAGGTATGCCACTTTTTAAAAATCCGCGTAATTTAGCGGCCGGAACCATTCGTCAACTCGATCCAAAACTTGTTGCCCAAAGACCGTTGCAGTTTATCGGCTACGATATTTTGCGCGCAAATATTTCTGACACACCGACGATAGCTTTGGGTTATGAGATGATGAATGAGATCGGTATCACAACCAGTCGTCAAACAGAAGTACTCTCATCACTTGACGAGGTTATGAAGTACGTTTCCTATTTAGATAAAAAGCGAGAAAGTCTGCCGTTTAATAATGATGGGGTTGTTATTAAAGTAAACGATAGACAACAATTTGCCGAACTTGGTATTGTGGGTAAAACACCACGGGGAGCAGTAGCATTTAAATATCCGGCCGAAGAGTCGACAACAATAGTTAAGGATATAGTTATTTCGATTGGCCGTACGGGTGCAGCAACACCTGTTGCGGTATTTGATCCAGTTCAGATAGCAGGCACCACAGTGCAGCATGCTAGTTTACATAATGCGGATGAAATTGCTCGTCTTGACGTTAGGCGTGGCGATACAGTAATCATCTATAAAGCTGGAGAAATCATACCTCAAGTTCAGCAGGTACTACTAGAATTACGGCCCAAAAAATCAGAAGCGATTAATTTCGAACATGAGTTAGCTCGACAGTACCCAGAACTAAAATTTGTTCGGCCTAAAGGAGAGGCGGTCTACCGCGTGAAGGGAGCGAGTGGACCAGTATTATTAAAACGGGCTTTGCAACACTTTGCCTCAAAAAGCGCGCTCGACATTGATACGCTGGGTGAAAAAAATGTTGTCGCTCTCGTTGATGCAGGCTATGTGAATGATTTGGCAGATATTTATACTCTGAAAAAAGAACAACTTATGCAGCTTGATCGATTCGCGGAAGTTTCGGCAGGGAAACTCATTGATGCGATTGCAGATAAAAAACGGCCTCAGCTTGAGCGTTTTGTTTATGGGCTCGGCATTCGCCATGTTGGCGTTCAGACGGCGATCGAATTGGTAGCTCATTTTGCAACTTTAGAAAAACTCACTCAGGCAACAATCGATGACCTGCAAGATATTGAAGGAGTAGGTGAAGTTGTAGCAGAGAGTGTCGTTGCTTGGTTTGCTGATCCGGATAATGATAAGATGTTAGTAAAGTTTGCTCAGCTCGGTGTACGACCGCATTATGAAGTGAAGAACGGTAAGCTAACTGGAATTAATGTTGTCATTACCGGAACGCTTGAAAGCATGAGCCGCGAGGAAGTAGCGGAGCGCATTAGGTCACTTGGAGGTACATTTCAAACTGCTGTAGCAAAAGATACCGACTATCTTGTTGTAGGCGGTAAGGTAGGTGCCAGTAAGTTAAAAAAAGCTCAAAGCTATGGCACGAAAATAATTAGTGAAGCTAGATTAAAGGAGTTGCTATAGATTATGCCCACATTTAAATACGCAAAACTTGTTCGAGATAATATTGCAGACTTTCATGTAAAGAGTGGACACTCGCCCACAGTAAGATATCTAAAAGGCAAAGAGCTGATTAAAGCGCTTTGCGCAAAGCTACACGAAGAGTCTGATGAAGTAGACGGCGCGCTCAATCGTGATGAGTTGATTGAAGAAATTGCTGATGTCTACCAAATTCTCGAAGATTTATGCTCGATTGAATCGATAGATAGGCTAGAAGTTGAATCTATCAGAATTCAAAAAGCTAGTCGAAAGGGTGGCTTTAAACGAGGAGTGTATATTGAAAAGGTTGAAATCCCAAATGACGATGACAAATGGGCAAGGTATTGTCGTAGACAGCCAGAGAAATATCCGGAGATATCATGAAAATAGAAAATATTATCCGATTGTCAGATATGCTTGCCGAGATGGCGTATATTAGGCGAGCTACTCGGTTACCCAACAAAGATTTCGAGTCTGATTCTCACCACTCTTTTTCACTGGCACTTATTGCTTATCATGTTTGCGTTACGAAATGTCCAGAATTAAATATTGAAAAGGTTTTGCTGTACGCGCTTGCACATGATCTCACTGAAATTATAACAGGTGACGAAGATACGTTGCATTATACAAAAGAGCAACATGCTGCGAAAAAAGAACGCGAAAAAAACGCACATAAAGAATTTGAGAAACTATTTAAGGATTACCCTGAAGTTAAGAGTGCAACAAACGAATATGAAAAGTTAGATACGCCGGAAGCAGCAACAGTTTTCGTGTTAGACAAGGCATGCACGACATGGACGCACTTTGCGGATAGTGGTATGCATGCCCGGGAAGAACGCGGTATGGTTAGTAAGAAGAGCGTCGATAAATGGGCGAATAATGTGCGCGATAAAATAAACGATCGATTAAACGCCCAGCCTCCAAAAGCGATCATTGATTTATTTGATGATTCGTTTAAGAAGTTGAGAGAGTTGTTTGATGACTAAGCCTATATTTGTAACGGGTAATCCACATAAGGCAGAGCAGATGCAAAGACTGCTTGGTATAGAAATTGATCATAAAAAATTATATCTGATTGAAATACAATCAAATAACCCAGTTGAAATAATTGAGCATAAAGTACGGCAAGCCTTCGAACTAACGCAGCGCCCAGTATTTGTTGATGATTTCTCTTTTTGGTTCGACGATCTTGATGGACTGCCGGGGCCATTTATAAAATACTTCGTGGGCTCAGATGACAAGTTGGAAAAACTGTGCCGTATAGCAGATGGGCTACCGACCCGTCGCGTAACTGCGAGAGCATACTTTGGATATTATGACGGCAAGCAACTAACGATATACTACGGAGAATTAAAAGGTAAGATTAGTGATCATCCACGAGGTGGCGCAAACTATGCAATCGCAACTGATTTTGTGTTTGCAGTTGACGGATATGGTGGTCGCACTCGTGCTGAACTTGATCGTAATGAGTATGATGCAGTATACCAAAAACTACGTGCAATTGATAAAGTGAAAAATTTTCTATCACCACGTTAATATGGGCAGCTTGAATAAACCAGTATTGTGGGTTATTTTAAAGTTATGATTCTTCAGGTTGGTGTAAAAGCATTGATTCGAAATGACTCGGGTGAATTTTTGTTTATACGACGAGATCCACAGAAATATCCGGATACAAGTGATTGGGACATTCCAGGTGGACGAATCGACTTGAGTGAAACACTGATGGTAGCTCTAAAAAGAGAGATTAAAGAGGAGGTTGGGCTAACCTTAAAGGGTAATCCAAGGCTATTGGCTGCACAAGATATAATAGTAGCGAAAAAAGATTTGCACGTTGTACGCCTGACATATCTTGCAATAACTGATGGTGAGATAGTAATGGGTGATGAACATGTAGAGCATGCATGGATGTCTTATAACAATGCTATACGTGACGGCTTGGACGAGTACATTCGCCAAGTCTTTGTCGATAAGCGGATACAACATTTTATATATGATGGCGACGCGTAGGAGAATCAGATATGCAGCATAATAATAAACTACCTAAATTATCTAAAGGCTTTTATCGACACAATAAAACAGGTACTATATATGAAGTAATCGGTGTTGCGCTTCACACTGAAACCGATGAGCTGATGGTCGTCTACCGTGTCAATAAGCCAAACCCTGAAAAGCAAACTATCTATGAGTTTTTTACCCGACCGTACGAGATGTTTAGTGAAATCGTGACAATAAATGGTCAAAAAATGCCAAGATTTGAGAAAGTTGCGTTACCGCGTACTTTTATCGCATAATGATGAAGATGAAAAAGACTAACGAAATACATGAAAGTACTTATCGCATGAAGATGAAACAGCGCACCGTTAGGGTATTGATGGCGATGGTTGGTTGGGCAGTGTTGCTATGTGGTGTTTTAATGATACCGCTACCTGGTCCAGGCTGGCTCGTTGTGTTTATCGGTCTGTCAATTTTGGCTAGGCAGTTCGTATGGGCAGAAAAACTGAATATTTATGCAAAAGGTAAGTACGATTTGTGGGAGCTTTGGATGAAGAACCAGCCGCTCTATGTAAAGGCTCTGTTTGGTGTGCTAGCGACATCAACGATGGTGGTCGTCCTTTGGCTGATTAATACCTTTGGGTTTGTTAACGATTGGTTGCACTTAGGCTATGACTGGTTGTCTTCTCCGCTTTTCTAGCACCGTGCTTTATAAATAATTGAAAGCCCAAATAAAATAACTCATCCTTGTTAGATGAGTTATTCTAAGGTTTGGTTATTACCAACTGCGCTGACGGAATGAATTTCCGCCGTCACGACCGCCTTGGTCACCACCAAAATCGCGCTTTGGGCGATCTTCACGTGGACGAGCTAGGCTGACATTGATAGCACGACCATCGAGCTCTTTACCGTTCAATTCGTCAACAGCTTTTTGGTTGTTGGCATCATCGACAAAGGTAACAAACCCAAATCCTCGTGAACGACCAGTGTCGCGGTCGGTTGCAACCTTTGCCCGTTCAACTTCGCCGATTGTCTCAAAAAATGCTTTAAGACTGTCGTCGGTTGTTGAATACGCAAGGCTACCGACAAATAGATTTTGCTTCTGCATGTACTCTTCTCTTCATTGTTTACTTCGCGTCAGATCGACCCGCTTATTATGTACAACTGGTGAGGAGTACTCGCTAGCTTCTGAACATCCTTAGTTAATCATATAACTAAAAAAATAGCTAGAGTAATAGCCGCACTAAAGCGATTAAGGCAACGGTTGCAAAAACGCCGTTTAAAAGTACAACTTGCCACACTTTTGTGCGGAAAGCTATCCAAACAAGTCCAATAGAGCCAAAGAACATGCTGGCATGGTAGCGCCAATCATTATCAAATATACCCAAACTTAGCAAAATGTAACCGCCTAGTAGTATAGCGGTTCCTATCCAGCCGACAATTTGATCAAGTAGTGATGGTTTCATACTTTTGTTAGCATAACATGCTTGCGCTTTTACGAGAAGAGCCATATAGTAGTAAGTGAGCTGGTACGCCAATGGGTACGATTGGCGTAGGCGAAAACAAACAATTCGATAACACAAAAACCGTGCCCGGGTGGGCGCGTAGCAGCTTGCACACCCCTCATTGCTTTTGTACGGAGGGGTTGTGCTATAATTCAGAGAAGAAAATTATGTCAGAAAAATTGAGAAGTGTAATCCGACCGTCTCTGCCGCTGATTATTGGTATATCGGCCATTACTGCATGTACTGGAGAAAGTGAGCCAGTGGCTAAACATGACACAGGGAGCGTAGAAGTGGGTACTATGGCTAGTAATGATGGATACCAGTTACCGTGTATAGATAATCCGTGGGATGTCTATGCTCAAAATAGCGGCAATCCTCCAGGCGCTGTTGGCATGAATGATGGTGGTGAGTCAGTGAGCCTGGCACCCAATAAAAAGCTTGAAGTTGTCGGTTGGGTTGCCACAAAAGAGGTAGTTTATCCGCAAAATGCGCCTGAATTTAGAGGAGGTCATAGGATTGTAGTTTTGGTTGACGGTGTGCCAGTAGGAGTTGACAGTTCTGCACTACGCGGTTCTCCAACTGATCAAACTATGGACGAAGAAGTACCTGGGATGGGTGGAGAGCCAGTCGATACTCCTGCTGAATGTGAAATAAAAGTGAATTAATACTTTCGCAGAGTTTGCTTGTGTGCGATAATATATACCAACGCGGGGCATTAGCTCATTTGGTAGAGCGCTTCCATGGCATGGAAGAGGTGAGGAGTTCGAATCTCCTATGCTCCACCACGCTTAGAGCTATTGAATTTCCAGTTTTTTACTTTACGATACCTCTATCAAGTGCGATTTGATACGATTTCCAAAATTGTGAATGGAGGGGTGAAGGTAAATTCTTGCTTGTAAACCAGCCGATAGCGTCGATTTTATCTGGCTCACCAATTTTTATTTGATCGGGGTCAACGAGTACGGTATACATGATGGTAATCCAGTGAGTCTGTATATCATTCATTTGGCGAAATGCATCGTAGACGGTCAAAAACTCGATCTCGATCGGATTAGCTGTCAATTCTTCCTTAACTTCACGATAGACCGCCTGTTCAATTGTCTCATCAAATTCAATGGCACCGCCACCAACATCCCATGTACCATGTTCATCGCGTGTTTTAACACTACGTTTGTGAAGCAGGATGTTACCTTTACCGTCGTGAATGATAAAGCTAGCTGATACGCCAATATAATCAAAACCCCGACGATCAATAGCAGAAGTATGCATAGTTCTATCATAACATGGGACATATTATGATATAATGAAAATAAGGAGAGGTCGTGATAGCGATCTTGTTTTTATGACACAACCAGAAAAAATCCGAAATATCGCTATTATTGCTCACGTTGACCACGGTAAAACTACTTTGGTAGATGGGTTAATGAAGCAGTCAAACACATTTCGCGATAATCAAGCAGAGATGGCGCAAGAGCTCATTATGGACAGCGGAGACCAAGAGCATGAACGCGGTATTACTATTACTGCTAAACAAACATCGATATTTCATGATGGCTTTAAGATAAATATTATAGACACACCGGGACACGCTGATTTTTCCGGTGAAGTCGAACGAACACTTAACATGGCGGATGGTGTTTTGCTGATTGTTGATGCTCAAGAAGGTCCGATGCCACAAACAAAATTTGTGCTAACAAAAGCGCTTGAATTGGGACTTCGACCGGTAGTTATTATCAACAAAATCGATAAGCCAGCTAGTCGCATTGCTGAAGTAGAAGACGAGATTGCCGATTTGTTTCTAGAACTAGCAACCACCGATGATCAGCTTCACTATCCCGTGTACTACGCAATTGGACGAGATGGCAAAGCCTGGAGTTCTGTGCCGAGCGACACAAGCGAGACTGTTGATCTCTCAGTTATTTTTGAAGCAATCCAAAATGATATCCCAGCGCCGAATGTGGTTGCTAATGGCGGCCTACAGCTACTTGTAACGAGTTTACAGTACGATAGTTTCGTTGGTAAATACGCTATTGGTCGTATCTCTCGTGGTATGGTTAAAAAAGCTCGACCAGTTACACTTATTAAGCGAGATGGCACCAAGATAAGTGGGCGGATTGATGAAGTGTATGGGTATCGGGGATTGGTGCGAGAGGCGATTGGTGAAGCAGGAGCAGGTGATATTGTGGCTCTTACGGGGATTGCCGATGCGCATATCGGCGAAACAATTGCTGATGTCGATAATCCTGAAGCGTTGCCGCTGATTGATGTTGAGGCGCCTACGCTTAGTATGTATCTTGGACCCAACACGAGTCCTATGAAGGGCAGGGAAGGTGATTATAATACTAGTCGCCAAATCGGGGATCGTTTGAAAAAAGAACTTGAAACTAATGTGAGTCTACGTGTTGAAGAAAATGGTATCGGCTATAAGGTTTCGGGTCGTGGTGAACTGCATTTGAGTGTTTTGATCGAAACAATGCGGCGTGAAGGCTATGAATTTGAAGTTGGCCGCCCAGAGGTAGTGACGATAGAGGAAGATGGAATCACAAAAGAACCAGTAGAAGAGGTTTACATTGAAGTGGGCCAGGAGTTTGTTGGTGCAGTCAGCCAAGAACTTGGTATGAGACGCGCCGAGATGCGCGGTCAGGAACAAACCAGTAGCGGCAGCACTAGGCTTGACTATCTTTTGCCAACAAGAGCATTAATAGGGCTTCGTAACGTGTTGCTAACGACTACTAAAGGAACGGTAATTATGAATAGTCTGCCGCATGGTTACCAACCGATGGGGACAAAACTCCAACAGTCTCGTAACGGTGTCTTAATTGCCTTTGAAACTGGTACAACTACTCCTTATGCCCTGCAGGCAGCCGAAGCACGGGGTGAGCTGTATGTCGGCGCCGGTACTGAGGTATATGCTGGTATGATTGTTGGATTAAATCGTCGCCAAGAGGACCTAGAAATCAATGTCTGTAAAGCCAAACATCTTACAAACATGCGCAGTAGCTCAAGCGATGGTGTGGTGCAGCTGACTCCTTATACCGATCTCAGCCTTGAGCAGTGTATTGATTTTATCGAAGATGATGAGTTGCTTGAGGTAACGCCAAAAAATCTACGACTTCGCAAGCGCTATCTCGATGCAAACGAACGAAAACGCCATGCAAAAGCATAGATAATTTAGTCTAAGCAGACCGGCGGTGATTTGCTACCGCCGTGCAAGCACTTAGTCTAGAAACTGAACTACTATTTTTTTACCCTTCATTCCTCATCCTTTTTATTTTAACCACCTTTTGTACTCTTAGCGTAGCACATGTTGTTTATGGTTGCAAGCATTATTTTATATAAGAATGAGCTGTATACTAGATGTATGCGCAAGAGCATCAAAAAAGTTATTCCAAAAACGAGCGATCGCCTCAAGACCGCTATTGCTCTGTCGGCAGGAGCTTTGGTGCGAACCGCAAAAAGCCCCGACGAAGCATATGGTGAGTTACTTGAGGATGTGCAACGATCTAATGTATTGGGCGACGGGAAATCATTTGTTGATCTCGTGCCACGCAATCGTGCTCGGTCTATTGCCCAGGACTATGCCATTGAAAAACAAGACCCGCATTTTAATCTTCGTGATTTTGTTAATCGTCACTTTTATGAATTTAGTCCCCATAAAAAACGTAAGGTCTATAACCCTACTACGGATACTCTGATTAACGATCATATTGAATTCTTATGGCATGAGCTTGAACGGCGAAATCGAGTCAATCGAGGATCACTCGTTGCGCTGCCGCACACCTATATTGTGCCTGGCGGAAGGTTTAACGAACAGTACTATTGGGACACATATTTTATTATGCTGGGGCTAGCATCGTCGAAACGCTGGGCGATTATTGAAAGTATGATGAAAAACTATGCCTATATGATTCGTAAGTTTGGCTTTATTCCAACCGCTAACCGTACTTACTTTCTGTCACGTTCACAGCCGCCATTATTTTCGCACATGGTACGACTTTTAGCATCGCATAAGGGCAAAAGTCGGACATATCTTGAATACCTACCTTACTTACTAGTTGAGTATCAGTGGTGGATGAAAGGACGTCGCCGACTAGCAAAACAAGATCACAAAGCATTCGCCCGCGTAGTAGAAATGCCCAACTGTGTGCTACTGAATCGCTACTACGACAACAAAACCTCACCTCGTCCAGAGTCGCTTTACGAAGACACCTCGACCGCACAGGGCGCTGAGGGGAGACAAGCTGATCGATTGTTTCTTCACCTGCGTGCTGCAGCCGAAAGTGGTTGGGATTTTAGTTCACGCTGGATGCTTAACCCATATGATATTAAAACAATTCATACGGCTGATATTGTACCAGTTGATTTAAATTGTCTGTTATATGATCTAGAAATTTTAATTGCTGAATCCTACGGTATTATGAAAAACAGCTACCTTGAGAAAAAATTTCGGTTGTTAGCGCAAAATCGGGCATATACGATCAATACCTATTGTTGGAGTCAAGAAAGAGACCACTACACGGACTATAACTTTCATCATTTTCATACCACATCTAGTATTAGCCTGGCTATGATGTTTCCGCTATTTTCTGGGATCGCTTCAAACAGTCAAGCGGAACATGTTGCGACGCTCGTTAAGCAAGATTTTCTTACAGCCGGAGGTGTTGTTACGACATTAGTAAACAGCGGACAACAATGGGATGCGCCGAATGGCTGGGCGCCGTTGCAATGGGTGACGGTTATTGGACTACAGAAATATGGATACTATGAGTTGGCAAGTGAAATAAAAAAACGATGGCTTCATCTTAACCAGACAGTATACCGAAATGAGCTGAAGTTGGTTGAGAAATATAATGTTTTTGGCGGCGGAGGGCTCGGTGGGGGCGGTGAATACCCACTACAGGATGGGTTTGGTTGGACGAATGGGGTCTATGCTGCACTCAGTACTAATTTTGATGAATTAATGTAAATTATTTACACTTAATTACTTTCGTTGACTTCTTTTGGCAAAAAACCTTGCTCGGGTTTGAAACCAGGTTTCCATTTGTAACTTTTGCCATAGCCAAGGTCTTTCATAAGTTTAGTTGGTGCGTTTCGAACATGAAGCGGTACTGGTGCGTCCGAATAACTTCTAGCGAGTGCTTTTGCATCAGTCATAAGATCAGCTACATCGCGCGATTTTGCTGAGCGCGCTAGAGCGATAGCACAGTGGTACAGGTTGTAGTTGGCCTCGGGCAAACCGATTCGCTCAACAGCATCGAAGGTAGCAACAGCTAACGCTAAGGCAGCGTTACCGGCTAGACCAATATCTTCACTGGCAAAAATTACCATGCGTCTGGCGATAAATTTTGGATCTTCACCAGCATCGATCATCCGTGACAGGTAATAAAGAGAAGCTTTTACATCAGAACCACGCATACTTTTGATAAATGCTGAAATAACATCGTAGTGCATGTCGCCTTTTTTGTCGTAACCTGGTAATTTTTTTTGAGCGGCCGCTTTTACAATCTCTAATGTGACTTTTTTACTATCAAAGCTGAGGGAGAGCTCAAGGTTACCGAGTGCTATGCGCGCATCACCGCCTGAAAGTTCGGCGATATAATCCAGTGCAGCTTTTGAAACAACTGTTGATTTACTAATGTGTTTTAAAGCACGTTTTAAAATCTTGATCACCTCATCTTTTCGAAGAGGCTCTAGCACGAGCACGCGCATACGGCTGAGTAATGGGGTGATTACTTCGAAACTCGGGTTTTCGGTGGTTGCTCCAATCAGTGTTATTAATCCTGATTCAACGTGCGGCAAAAACGCATCTTGCTGGGCCTTATTAAAACGGTGAATTTCATCTACAAATAGTATTGTTCGCTGTTTTAAATTCCAGTTTTGTTTGGCGTGCTCGACCACAGTGAGCACATCTTTTTTGCCAGCAGTAACTGCACTTAGTTCAACAAAGTTGGCATTTACTTCGTTAGCGATAATACGAGCAAGGGTTGTTTTACCTGTACCTGGCGGTCCCCATAATATTAAACTGACCGGTTCTTTGTTTTTAACAATTTGCCGTAGTATCCCCCCTTGGGCTAGCAAATGAGATTGTCCGATCACCTCATTAAGATTTTTCGGACGCATCTGCTCGGCTAGTGGTGTGCGTATCATAACAATAGTATAGCTGGTTTGTAAGCAGAGAGGAATGACTTATAATAACTACTGTATGCAGATAAATGCTAAAGGCTTGATGACACAATATCTCAAAGAGGGAGATGGCCCAGCGGCACTTGTGCTGCATGGCTGGGAGATGAGTTACGAGAATGTTCAGCCGATTGTTTCGGTACTTGCTAAAACTCATACTGTATATGCAGTAGATTTGCCAGGATTTGGTAAGACTGAGCAGCCAAAAGAGACATGGGGTGTTAGCGATTATGTGATCTTTGTGAAAGAATTTCTGGATTTGGTCGGAGTTAAAAAGCTTGATGTATTGGCTGGGCATTCATTAGGTGGGCGTATATCCATCTATGGTGTTGCATCTGGTAAATTAAGCCCAAGCAAGCTCATTTTGATTGGTTCACCATCAGTAAAACACTCCAACTCTCTCCGTAACGTTGTTTATAGAATCGCAGCAAAGCTAGGAAAATTGGCTCTTGGCTTACCGGGTCTTAGACGATATGCGTCAGGCGCTCGTGAAAAATTGTATCAATCAGCAAATAGCACGGACTATCTTCGAGCGGACAGGATGCGTGGTATTTTTTTGAAAATTATTAATGAAGATCTAAGTAGTCAAGCAAAAGAAATTACCGTACAGACATTACTTATATGGGGAGCCGACGATGATCAAGTGCCATTAGTAGATGCAAGATATTTACACAAGGCTATTAAAAAATCAGTACTTAAGATCATTCAGGGCGCAGGACATTTTGTGCATAATGAGCAGCCAAATCGTGTCGGCCGCTTTATTGAGGATTTTCTCAAGTGAAAGCTTTATTTTATTTGTATACGCCTGATTTTCTTAAAACGATTGTTTACATGTTACAGTCGACTGAGTATCGTATTGGTGACTACATAGCATGGTTGCTACGTACGGCAGATTTTCGAAAAGTCCAACAACGTAGAAGCCTGACTTACACGCATAAGGCACTATTGCTGCTTGGGTTTGCAGTAGTACTTGTAGCTGTCTGCTGGAGTATTGGTTTGATGCTAATAATTATGAATTTTAATTCAAACTTGTGGTGGTTTGCTGGTGTAGGAATTATTGTTTCATTTCCTTTTATTGTTATGTGGGGAATTGTCATTCCACTAATTGTTGGCGAAAAACTCATTCAAAAACCACGCGAGAAAAAAATAATTGAATCTGCTCAAAAAACACTCGAGAATCATCAGGGCTATCGTATTGCCATTGCTGGAAGCTTTGGTAAAACTAGCTTTAAAGAAATGTTAAACACAGTTTTAACGGCAAAATTACATGTGGCAGCGAGTCCAGGTAACATGAATACGCCAATTGGCCTAAGCCGCTTTATAAAAAAACTTGATGGCTCTGAGGATGTGTTAGTATTTGAGCTCGGTGAAGAAAAAATCGGCGATGTAATGAGGTTGTGCAAGTTAACACAACCAAACTGCGGAGTGATAACAGGTATTAGTGAAGCTCACTTATCAAGCTTTGGAAATTTAAAAAATGCAATAAAGACGGTGTTTGAGCTGCGCGATTTTTTAGGCAACAACAAACTTTATGCAAATGGCGAAAACGCACATATCACTTCAGAGCTAGGAGATGATTATCAATTGCTTTATACAAAAAAAGGCATTAATGGCTGGACGGCCAAAAACATCGATGTAAGCCTAGAAGGTATGATGTTTGAAGTAACAAAAAATAACAGAACGTTTCAGCTACATTCGCGGCTGATCGGTGAACATCAGATTGGACCCATGCTTGCATGTATAGACATAGCTGATTCGCTTGGTTTATCAACTGAAGAAATAATTGAAGGGATCGAGCATACGAAACCATTCGAACATCGCATGCAGCCATATCAGCTGGCAGGTGCGACTATTATTGACGACACCTATAATGGTAATATCAAGGGTATTGAGGCAGGTATCGGGCTGCTAAGTTCAATTGAGGCTACGAGAAAAATTTATGTGACGCCTGGGCTAGTTGACCAAGGCAGTGACTCAGCTGCAATTCACCAGCGAATAGGAGAGATGATTGCGCCTATATTTGATATTGTTGTGTTGATGAAAAATTCTACAACTAATGATATTGAAAATGGACTAAAGCTGGCCGGCTATAACGGCCAAGTAATCATTATCGATAACCCACTCTCATTTTACACAAACCTGCAGCATTTTGTTGCTAAGGGAGATGTTGTCTTGATGCAAAATGATTGGACTGACAACTATGCCTAGACAAGGTATAATATGAGCATGAAGACAGTTGCAGTTATTTTCGGAGGAAAGTCGACTGAGCATGATGTGTCAATCGTTACGGCACTCGTAAGCGTTATAAAGCCGCTCGAATTATTGGGAAATTATCGAGTTGAAGCAGTGTATATTACTAAAGACGGCGCGTGGTATTGTGATGATAGACTGAAGGATATTAGTTTGTATTCTTCTGGGCGAATTGATGAATTTCTAGTAAAAGAAAATCCCGTACAATTACTTTTTGCAGATGGCTTCAAGCTTATTAAGCAGTCACGTTTTGGAAAAAAGAACATAATTACGGTTGACATTGCATTTCCCGCGACTCATGGGACCTATGGCGAAGATGGTAGCTTAATGGGCTTACTCCGAATGGCAGGTGTGGCGTATGTTGGCTGTGACATGGAGTCAAGTGTAATTGCTATGAACAAGCTACTTGCTCACGAAGTTGTGGAAGCAGCGGGCATTGTAGGCTATCCGTATGTAGGATTGTCGAGGGAGCAGTTTGGTAAAAATAAAGAAGAGGCATTGAAACAGTTTGATCAATTAAAATATCCACTATTTGTTAAGCCGGTCCGTCTCGGTTCAAGCATTGGAATTTCAAGAATTAATAATAAGCATGAACTTGGGGCTGCTCTAGAGACGGTATTTGCTTATGATACAACAGCTATCGTGGAGCAAGCGGTTTCGAACTTAATTGAAGTGACAGTACCTGTTATTGGGCGAGGGAATAATATTCAGGTTGCCTGTGTCGAACGTCCGCTCGTAAATGAGAGAGCATTATTTGATTTTGAGACAAAGTATATGAATCAAGGCAAGGGTGGTAAAAAGATGGGGCAAAAAGGGTCGAGTGGCGCCCAAGGGTACAGCGAAATTCCTGCGAAAATCAATGGCTCACTTTATAAAGCAAGTGAACAACTGGCGCGTGATGTCTATCAAGCAATTGGCTGTGAGGGTATTGCGCGAGTTGACTTACTTATAGACAGCAAAAATGAAAAGGTGTACTTCAACGAGATAAATCCTCTTCCCGGAAGTCTTTATGCACATAACTGGCGTGTGGCCGGTGTATCAAATGTAGAACTCGTTGACAAGCTGATTCAGTATGCCCTCGACCGACAAAAAGAACAGATCGATAAAACAACTACAAACTTTTCGACAAACTTTTTAAAGCAGTTTTAGTTGCAGTATAATACTAAGTATTAATATAAATAATATGGAGGCGTATGGAACTATTCATTTGGGCATTGGCAATTATCGTTGGTTTTGTGATAAGTGGAATTAAAGTTATAAATCAATATGAGCGCGGAGTGGTTTTGACGCTTGGTAAGTATACCGGAATTCGTGAACCTGGATTACGTGTAATTGTGCCAATCTTTCAGAAACTCATTCGTGTAGATGTTCGAAGCACGCCAATTGATGTCCCAAAACAAGAAATCATCACGCGTGATAACGTCACGGTAGGTGTCGATGCAGTAGTATATTTACGTGTTATTGAAGCAAGTAAGGCGGTGCTTGAAACTACGAATTATATCTATGCAACGAGTCAATTTGCTCAGGCTGCACTGCGTGATGTTACAGGAAATGCTGATATGGATGAGTTACTCAGTAAGCGTGAAGAAATCAGTCAACGAATTAAAGAGATCGTTGACAGTGAAACTGATAAATGGGGAATCGATGTTGAGAACGTAAAAATTCAGAATATCGAACTACCACAGGATATGAAGCGAGCAATGGCAAAGCAAGCAGAGGCCGAACGCGAAAGACGTGCAGTAGTGATTTCTGCTGAAGGTGAAAAACAAGCGGCCCAGTCGGTGGCCGATGCAGCTGCAATGCTCAGTAAAATTCCTGGTGGTATCAATATTCGTACATTGCAAACACTTGAGAAAATTTCAGTCGAACCGAGCCAAAAGACATTGGTTGTGCTGCCAAGTGAGCTCACAAATCTAAAAGACATCTTTGTTAAATAGTGTAAATAACTGGTGCGGGTAGAGGGAGTCGAACCCTCGTCTCAACCTTGGGAAGGTCACATAATGGCCGTTATACGATACCCGCGCAACTTCTCTTATGATAGTATACCTATATTGTTTTGATGATGCCAAACGACAGAAAGGTTAAAATACCATCTGCTGCTGATAAAAAATATCCCAGCGTACGCTGGAGATACTTTTTTGGTGCGAATGTACGACGAGGCTCGAACCTACTTTGAGCAGAATAGCTAAAACTCAGCCCTGCCGCCTGCGCGGGCAAGCCCGCGCTCGCCCCACCAGAAAAACCGTCCTTTGATTCATTTTTTGAGATTCCCCCCGCCGTATTTTTCTTTTTTAGTTGAAAAGGTCGGATTTCTGGTGG
>JBDHUM010000021.1:0-15688 GCA_039809125.1 Saccharimonadaceae bacterium (SeqCode)
GCCCGCGCAGGCGTTGGGGCTGAGCTTTAGCACTTCGTGCTAAAATAGGTTCTAGCGTAGTCGTAAAAAGCTACCAAGAACAAACTTTTCGGAATATTACAGCTACGCTAGAACCTATTTTAGTGCGAAGTGACGAGCCAAGCGCCTATCTAAAAACCCATTTGCATATTTTTTGAAGCCACCGACTTTTTTATTTCGGCCACGCATTACCACTTGTTTGGTGAATATCTCATGCAAGATTTAACGCCAGATACGTCATCTGACAATAGGGCTATTTGCTTGATGAAGATCGTTGTAGTTCATTAAGCGTCAGCGTGTCTAACGACATTTATAGGTTTACCATTTAGGCAGGACTGTAAGTTGGCAAGTATCTCTGCACCTTGCTTGTCGTTTATTTCTTCTGTGTTATACGCAATATGTGGCGTAGCCACAACATTCGGCAATTTTGCTAACTCAACTATTGTATCGCTCGGCACGCCCGCTAAAGGTTCGCCATCAAAGACATCAAGACCTGCACCGCGAATTTTCTTATTTTTTAGTAGCTCAATAAGCGCTCTTTGGTCGGTAACCGCACCACGACCAACGTTTATCAGGACGGCTGTAGATTTCAACAGATTTAGGCGGCGTTCGTCTATGAGATTACGAGTGCCGTCATTGAGTGGAGTGCAGATAACGACAAAGTCAGAATTGCTAATCAACGCATCTATTTCACCAGCGGTTGATTTTGAGTTCACAAAGCTCACGTCTAAACCGAGTGCAGCAGCAGTTTTCTCAATTCGCCTACCAATATTACCATACCCAATCAAGCCCAGTTTTTTGTCAGCAAGTTCATAACCAACGAGCGTTTGCGGATTCCACTTACCAGCGCGGAGTTCGTCCACGCCAGTGATGAGATTACGATTTACTGCCATAAGCAGACTAATTGCATGCTCAGCAACGGCTTGGCTGTTGAAAGTCGGGCAATTAAGCGTTGTTATACCTTTGCTGGCGGCGTATTCGGTGTCTATCCACTCATAACCAACAGCAGGTACTACGATATATTTTAGATTTGGTGCAGCATCAATAACGTCAGGTGTAATGTCTACATAACTAGCAGTTATGATTTCCGCGTTTTCTATGCGGTTCTTGAGCTCGTCCGAATCGGGCAAATCGTCAAAAACATCCGCACCAAGTTTTTTAATCTCGTTTTTGTAGTCGTCAGAAATGTTTACCTTATCTGGTATAACTATTTTCATATCGTCATTATAACAGACTTTCTCTCTTGTATGTCTCTTGCGATATAGCGCATGTGCAGGTTTGGACACGTTGTTGTTTCGGCTTATGTGGAACGTGACTCATCTGAAGTAAGTTAAATGCTTTATTAGGGTACTGTGGCACCAGGAACGACGGCATTCGTTGAAATGATAGCCGGGTCAGAACTGTTATAGCCCCGTCCTTGTGCTATTTCCACGCCGTCAAAAGCGATCGGAATAAAGTTACCGTAACGCAAAACTGCCATATGTAGATGAGCACGCGTACCTGGAGATCCAGTGTTACCGACATGAGCAATTATTTGGCCTACACTAACTGTATCACCTACCGAGACCACAATATCTTTTAGGTGTCCATAACGCGTTATTATACCCTGTCCGTGATCAAGGCTGAGAATATTTCCCGCCTCAGCGCCGACACTAATGTTTGTAACAGTTCCGTCGGCAGGGGCTAGTACGGGTTGACCATAATCACTATTTTCTGGCCAGTGATTAAAATCGGTTGGTAAACTACTTGTGCCAACATGATTGTCACGAGTTGAAGCTGTCCAGCGCTGACCGCGAGCAAATGGAGCTTTCAAAATAACGGCTGCTGAGGAAGTGCTTTTGCGTGATCGAAAAAGACGCCTCGCGCCAACACTCATGTTGAGAGCCTTACTGCATGAACTGAATGTGGTAGTTGTGTCACTGCAACTCCTATCTATATCGTTGCACGATTTTGTTGTGAAACACGTTTAGCTGTGTTTTCTTTGTTCGCTAAATCCATGAGCCGCTGTCGTATTGCGGCAGCATCTTCAGCACGCTGATAACGCTCGTACGTATCAGCTAAAATATTGTACGATTGCACACTTGGCTCAAGAGATATGGCTCGTTCCAACGCGGAAAACATTTTTTTAGTATTGCCGAGCTTTTCTTGCACTTTTGCATACGCGATGTGTCGGGAGGCTTGTGCCTCATCCATTTCTAATGCTTGCTCAAAAGCCTGAGCCGCTTTCTCGTACTGCTCAGTTTCATAGTAAATCAGACCAACATTGTGTAGGCTTGAAGCGCTCGGCTCAAGGCTTTGAGCAATTTCAAAACATTCGATCGCATCTTTGAAAGCTTTCTGCTTTGCGTAGATAATACCCAATCGATTGTACGCTGTTGCATTACGCTCATCTACGCGTAGAATTGTCAGCAATGCCTTTTCTGCCCGTAAATATTTACGATCACGTAAAGATTCTTGCACGATATCCCACAATTTATCAATTTTTTCAGAAAGACGATGTGGAATGTCAGGGGTCAGTTCATCAACTACATTACGGTAAACCATGAAGCCACCGAGTGCGATCAAAAGTAATAATCCAATCATGCTCATCTTATTGTAGCACAAGTTTCATAGCAGTCAGTTTTGTATTGGCGTTCATCGTAAGTTGTTCACTAAAGTCGACGTAATGGTCTAAACTGACCATGTAATCGCTCGTCGGTGTTTGTTCGTTAAGGTGCTTTAGTATCTGAATACAACCATCAATAAATTGTAACAAATCAGCACGGTTTGAAGTGTATGGCAGTACGGTGATTAGCCTCTCGTAGGCATTGCGGCTACTAACAAACTGCTTAGCTGATGACATCATGGATATGTAATTTTGAAGCATTTCAGGTTGGTTGGCTAATTGCGTTAAGAGCGCAGGCCTACCGCTAGCAGCAAAAAACAACTGACGTTTTTGATCTCTTGATAGGTGTGAAAAGCCGTCTAGTAGTTGCTGCGATTGCTTAGATGACGTTCTTGGTATATGGTACGAAGCTAATCGAGAGCGAATAGTTGGTAGTAAAAGATCTGGTGTATTGGCAGTTAAAATAAAACTAACGTTTCTCGGGGGCTCTTCCAAGAGTTTGAGCAATGCATTTTGGGCTGAATGTCCCATCGTATCAGCGTGGTTAATCAACACCACGTGTTCACGTTTACTAGCCCGTCGGGTCTGTTCGTATAACAAGCGAATAGCGTCAATGCTGATACTACCCTTCTTTTCATCGATCTCACCTTTTGTCGTATGTGGTGAAATCTCTGTCTCTATGATTGGAGCAATGTGCTTAGCTATGTGAGATAATCCGATACCATCTTCCCCGTGGAGTAATATCGCCACTGGGCGACTCATCTGCAACTGCCTTAGCTGCTGTTCAAAACTAGAGGCCACAAGTAGTCTATTCATATTAACTCTTGGTAAGCGTATTAAACTCCGGCGGAACTGGTGCATTAAACGATTGAAGTATTTTTGATGTTGGCAACGCAATTACGAGCCTGAATGCATGAAGATACATACGATCAGCCGGTTTTCCGTAGACAGCGTCGCCATGAACTGGCGTACCTATATACGCCATGTGTACTCTAATTTGATGAGTCCGGCCGGTTCTGGGTCGCAACTCAACTAAGCTATGCTTTCCATTTGTTTGCAAAACAGTGTATTCGGTTTGCGCAAGCTTACCGCTAGCAGCTACCTTGAACGTGCCTGGTTTTGCACTACTACGCGCAATCGGAAGATCAATAATCGCGTGCTTTTGCTTCGGTATACCATCAACAACTGCATAGTAAATCTTTTCCACTTTGCGGCTGGCAAATTGTTGTTTTAAAAAATCGAGAGCCTGGAGCGTACGCGCGCCGATAAGTACTCCCGACGTCTCACGATCGAGCCGATGTACAATACCTGGGCGCTCAGGATCGCCATCATCCAAACTTAGCGGCCGTAAGAACTCAGCTATTGTAAATTCGTGGTCACGCGGATTTTTTGCATGAGTCAATAGCCCGGCAGGCTTATTCACAACAACAACTGAATCGTCTTTGTAGATAATCGATAACTTTTGCGTAGAGTAATCTGGAGCGTCTGGTAAATTAGTTTGAACATTAGAGTCGATATCAACTTCAGTACTTGGCTGGGTGACTATCTTTCCGTTTATAGTGATGTATCCGTCCTTAATATTTTTTTGCCAGCTGCTACGTGATATGTTCGGGTATGTTGTAGCCAGATAGCTATCGAGCCGTCTCTGCGTGCTATTAAAGTGAAACAAATAGCAATCCTTTCCCTTGTACGGCATGCCGCACGTCTGAACACTGCTGAGTGGGTTCTTGACCAAGCTTCCCTTTCGTCCCGGCATTTCTTTTAATATTTGTTCGGTAATATATAGCTCGTCGTCTTCTGCGGTATCATCAAACAGCAAGCCATACTCGTCTTTCTTATATCTAAATGAGGCTAGCACATTAGTTGGACTAGGATTCGATACATTTAAACGTTCAATCTTTTTAGATGTATCATCACCGCTGCCAGTAATATTGAACGCCCTCAGTAATTTGATGCAATCTTGTGTTGAGACTTTCATCTAAGTGCCTTTTGGCCGTATACCGATCGCTTGCTGCACGCGTAGGAGTGTCTCGTTTGCGACTGTATTCATTGCAAGTTCTGAAGATTCTAGTTTTGCTTGGATTAGTGAATCGTCAACTCTTTTAAGCTGATCTTGGAAGTTAGTCAAAAATTGGCCCATTTCACTCGCTACTATTTGCTTGAAATCACCGTAACGTTGGTTAGATTTATGCTCAGCTTCAACTATTAGAGGAGTTGTACCACGTAGGAGCGCCAAAATATCAATTAAATTAGTGATACCAGGTTGATTTTGCTTATCGTAGTTTATGCTTGCCTTGTCGTCGGTAGTTGCGCTCATGATTTTTTTGGCAGCATCATCAGGATTATCATTCAAAAATATAATTCCCTTGCCGGTTTCGTCGCTTTTACTCATTTTTTTACCGGGGTCTTGTAAATCTTTAATACGTAAACCTTGATCTTTACCAAAAAACTTGTGCTGTTTGGCCACAGGTTCTGGCACTACAAAAAGGTTGCCAAAACGGTTGTTCATACGCTCTGCAAGTTCTCGGGTTATTTCAAGATGTTGCGTTTGATCATCGCCAACCGGCACATACTGTGCATTATAGAGTAAGATATCGCTGGCCATTAGGACAGGATAGTCGAACAGGCCAACACTTACTCGCTCGTGTGACAATCTCGCAGACTTGTCCTTAAACTGAGTCATCCTTTCCATTTCGCCAAATCCAGTAAAGTTGTTTAGTAGCACTGTCAGCTCGCTATGAGCAGGTATAAAGCTTTGACGGTATAAATGGATCGAGTCGTTATCAAGCGGTAAGCCGGCAGCTGCGTAAACCCGTGCATTGTTCATGATGCTTGGGTAAAGTTGTGAATGATCAATTGGCGTGGTAAAACTGTGAAGATCAGGAATAAACAAATTAATACAAAACTCTTTAGCACGGGCTTTGGCCATGTCGATTAACGGTAGCATTGCACCAAAGTAATTACCAATATGTAAGTCGTTGTTGGCGCGTATGCCAGTTAGAATGACAGGCTTAGACATACTGTTATTATAGCGTAAGTACAGATGAATGAGTAGTTACAATTGCTCAATCTTCTGGTGAACTGCATTTGCTTGCTCAATAAATAACTCACGCATAGCACTGGCATATGGATTATATTTCTCTACCGTCGCAAATAAATCATTGCTTTGGAGGTTGTCTAGCTGTACTAAATCGAGCATTTCTTCAAAGTAACCAGTGCTTAGTTGAAAAGACGGAATATTCATTTCTCCCAGTGTACGGCCAACAAAAAAGGTTAATGCATGAATCCAGGCCATTTCTTTATCGTGCTGTTCGGCGCTCATTTCAATGATGTGTAATCCCATGTGCCTTTCAAAAACATCACGCAAAGGTTGTGTGTTGGGCGTATTTTGGCTACACCATACCAGCTGTTTGCCCACTGCGTCTTGCGCGACAGGCACCGAGTTTGGTCCGAATAGCGGATGGGTCGAGACGAACTGACAAATACCACTGAAGTATTGAGACAGCAGCTCAGTTGAACGTATTTTTATCGAGCAAACGTCCACAACAATGGTTGCACTTTTAACATAGGCTGCAAGCTGCTGGCAAACTATTGCCATTGATGAAAACGGCACCGCCAAGAAAACAATATCAGCGCGTGCAGCCTCTTCAATCACCCCATAATGTAATTGGCCGGTGTCGGTTTTTTTATGTGGATCAACAACTAAAATGGTTTCATTCTGGGGTAGTAATTTCGCTAGTAACTTTCCAAAATCTCCAAAACCAATAATGGCAAACTTCATGGCTACAGTATAGCATGATGTGTTATAACACCCTCTTGGAGTGAGATACTTTAAAATCCTGCTTTTTCATGTTGATTAATAAAGCTAAATCCATCCGGATGTATTGTGCCGACTCTGTGTGGCCTGGGAAGGTCATTAAACGTATCCGTCGCGGCAACTTCCCCAATTGCTATTTTCGTTGCCTCCCGAGTTGGCTGTTCGACTGATGACTCTTGGTCTGTACGAGTCTTCTCGTGTGTACTCATAAAAGTGCTCCTGAATGTTAACAATAAAAAAATCCGCCGTTTTTGGCGGGCTGATCAGTACTTTTTTGATGTGTCTACAAAACACGGAGCAAACCGCCAGATGATCTGTCGGTAAACCAATAGGCTCGTATATTATTGTATCTAATCACAATCTCATTATATCACACTAGACAATTAAACGCAAGTGGATGTACTTGCATGAGATGAGAATGCTATACTATGACTATGAAAAACACCCAGCAAAACCCGTTTTCAGAAACTGAAAAACGATTTATTCACGAAATTATACGTGAACGAAACACAGTATTGAAAAAATTTCCGCTTTTGTTTACGATGCTCGGAGCTTTCGGCCTCGTCGCAACTTTTTACGGCTTTGAGCACATTATTGACAACATCCCATTGCTTGTCGATAATCCGATCCTTTTACTACTCATTGGTATTCTAACACTGACACTTACCGGAACTCTTTATAAAAAACTTGGCTAATGTATAAATCAAAAAAATACTCCTTGGTTGCAGTACCAGGGAGTATTTTTTGATGGAACAAATGATCGAAGCTAACGTTTCGAGTATTGTTCGCGCTTTCGAGCACTGCGAAGACCGTACTTTTTGCGTTCTTTTTCGCGTGAATCTCGGCGGAGTAACTCAGCCTTTTTGAGTGTCGAGCGAAGATCGGGTGCGTCAACCGTTATCGCTTTCGCGATCGCCATTTTGATAGCGTCAACCTGACCGCTTTGACCACCACCACTTACCAAAATCGAAACATCAAACTCTTGTTGTTTGCCGACGAGTGCGAGTGGGTCAGTAACCTCAGCTAATAACGTTTTGTTACCGGTCAAGTATTCAGCCGCTGTCTTGCCGTTAATAGTAACGTTGCCTTTGCCTTTTATTAGGCGGGCACGGGCCGTAGCACTTTTGCGTCGGCCTAGTCCATATGCATATTTAGCCATTATGCTACCTCTACTTTCTCAGGTTTCTGTGCCTCATGAGCATGCTCATTACCAGAGAACACCTTTAGTCGTTTCATGCGCTCTGGGAGAAGCTTGTTCTTTGGCAACATGCCTTTTACTGCTTCTTCGATAATTGATTCCGGAGTTTTTCGACGTACTTCTTCTAGTCGAGCTTCTTTAATTCCACCAGGGAAACCGCTATGTCGGAAGTAAGATTTTTGGCGCTCTTTTGCGCCGGTTACTAGCGTTTCGGCGGCGTTAATGACAATAACGTAATCACCGCCATCTACGTGAGGGGTGTAACTTGGTTTGTATTTGCCGATCAAATACTTGGCAATCTCGGTGGACAGACGGCCGAGTGGTGCGCTTGTGGCGTCGACTAATACCCAGCGTCGTGAAACATCTGCCGGTTTTTGAGAAAATGTTTTCATTACTTCTTCTCCTTTTTTGGCATTGGTTTAAGTTCGTCAACAAACGAAAGCTCAGCCATCTGTGCGGCGTCGCCGACGCGCACTCGTGTGCGCGTAACACGCACATGACCACTATCGCGTCCCTTGAGTTGTGGAGCAATCTGGTCGACGAGTTTACTCGCAGCGCTCTGTGTACTAAGCCCAGCAATGACTGCTCGACGATTAGCTAAATCGTCGCGCTTTGCCTTCGTAATTAGTTTTTCGATATAGCGAACAGTCTCTTTTGCCTTGGGAAGTGTCGTTTCGATACGCTCTTCCACCACCAGACTAGTAGCGAGACCTTTTAATAGTGCGCGGCGCTGATCGCGCTCACGTCCAAATTTTCGCCCTTTGTATCCGTGTCGATGCATTATAGTTCCAATTCTACTAGCTTGTCTTTCACTTCATCGAGCGCTTTCGACCCAAAGCCTTTTAGTTCGCGAAGATCTTGTTCGCTTAGTGTGACAAGATCGTGAACAGTGTGAATTTCATTATTAACTAGTGCATTTGCTGTTCGTGCTGATAAGTTGAGCTCTTCAATTGGCATGTTGAGCTTGTCGTCACCTTCATCATCATTCAAACCAGGGGCTGGCAATGATGCAACGGTGGTTGAGCCGGCAAGCGCAGTATACTGATTAACTAAAATCGCTGCAGCTTCCTCAAAGGCATCTCGTGGTGAGATTGCTCCATTAGTTTCAACAGTAATTTCGAGGCGATCAAGGTTGGTTTCTTGGCCAACACGAGTGTTTTCGATCTTGTAGCGAACGCGCAGTACAGGACTAAACATTGAGTCAATAGCGATCATGTCGCTATGTAGGCGTTCGCTGCTCGATTCCTCAATCGTACGATAACCGCGACCAGCTTCAATGACAAGATCAATAACAACTGACTTTTTTGGATCATCAACTGTGCAAATAACATGTTTCGGATTGATGATCTCGATGTCGGCAGTAGTCTTGATATCGGCTGCTGTAATTTCACCGGCACCTTTTTTCTCGATACGAACCTCTACGGGATCGTCACTGTGTGAAAGCACATTAACTCCCTTAAGGTTCAACATGATATCTACAACATCTTCTTTTATACCCTCCACAGAAGTAAACTCGTGGGTGGCACCCTCAATACGAAAAGCCACAATTGCGCCGCCGCGAATGCTCGATAATAGCACGCGTCGCAAACTATTGCCAAGGGTATTGCCGTAACCGGCATAGAGCGGTTCGATCACAAACGTCGAAGTGTTTTCGCTCACATCGTCTACTCGTGAAAGCGCTGGGTTATGAATTATTTTGGTCATACTTTAAATCTCCTTACCCTTTTATCGTGAGTAGTACTCAACAATGAGTTGTTCGTTAATATCTGGTTCGGCTTCTTCGCGTTTTGGCAAACCGGTTACTTGAATAGTTAGCTTCTTAACGTCTCCCTTTAGCCAGCTTAATGGCTGCTGTGAGACGTTGGCGGAAACATTATCCATATCGCCAAAATAGCCTGATTTCGTGCTTTTTGTACGAACAGTAATGATGTCGCCAGCCTTAACGCGAATTGATGGTATGTCTACGCGACGGCCATTAAGTTCGAAATGTCCGTGGCTTACCAGCTGGCGTGCGCCTCGGCGTGATACAGCAAAACCAGCACGGTAAACTGTATTGTCAAGTCGTCTTTCGAGTAGTTGCAAGAGATTTTCGCCGCTTAGGCCTGGTTGACGAGTGGCTTCATTCATTAGTTTTGCAAACTGCTTTTCAAGTAGTCCATATGCTCGACGTACTTTCTGCTTTTCGCGTAACTGGGTTTGGTACATGCTTGGCTTATTGGCGCGTCCGTGAGCGTGTTCACCTGGGATACCACTTTTTCGAGCCATAATTTTATGTGCTTTAGGATGGAGTGCGTACCCTTCTCTTCGACTTTGCTTCACTATTGGGGATGTGTCTCGTGCCATGCTATGCTCTCCTTACCTTTCGCGGACGGACACCACCGTGCGGCACGGATGTTACGTCGTGAATTGATTCAATCGCAATGTCAAATGAGCTAACGGCTCTGATAGCCGAATCACGACCAAGACCAACACCTTTTACAAAAACATCCACTGCCTTAACACCATAATTTGCTTTTGCAAGTTCAGCTGCTTTTTCTGCAGCCACTTGAGATGCGTAGGCGGTACCTTTTTTGCTACCACGAAATCCGCAGGCACCTGCACTCGATGCTGCTAAGACATTGCCTTTTTTATCGGCAAATGTGACGATTGTATTATTAAATGACGCATGAATATGCATTTGTCCCGTAGGCACGGAACGGCGCTGTTTTTTCTTTGGTGAGCTAGTTTGCGGTGTAGCTTCTGCCATTTTCAACTTCCTTTCCTTACCTTATGTCTTTGTTGCTGCTTTAGGTTGTGCACCGCCAACGGCAATCGCTTTACCCTTACGAGTTCGTGCATTCGTACGAGTACGTTGGCCGCGCGTCGGTAGTTTCGCCTTGTGGCGTAAACCGCGATACGCATTGATATCTTTTAATCGTTTGATGTTATTTGATACCAAGCGCTGGAGATCGCCTTCGACCGTAAAATCTTGGTCGATAACTTGACGAATATTCTGCTCTTCAGCCTCGGTGAGATCTTTCACCCGAGTGGTCGGCTCAATTTTGGCCGCCGCAAGGATGGTCGATGCGTGCTTGGGGCCAATGCCGTAAATATACGTCAAAGCCACCCGCACTTGTTTCTCAGCGGGGATTACTACCCCAGAGATTCGAGCCATGCTTAACCCTGCCTTTCAAAGTTAGTTATGAAACAAATGCTAGACACTAGCCTTGTCTCTGCTTATTCTTAGGTTTTTTCTTGTTGATGACACGGAGTCGCCCCTTGCGGCGGACCAGCTGATCATCGGGACTGATCTTTTTGACACTCGCACGAACTTTCATGAGTGCACATCTCCTTCAGGAAAAACCTGATTATTTCTGAAACCGAAGACAAACATTTTCGGTATCTTCTTGATATTTATGCGGCCGCATCATTGCTGCGGTCATCTTTTGCGCGGAATACGATTCTACCCTTCGTTAGATCGTAAGGAGTTAACTCGACTTCCACGATATCGCCCGGTACCAAACGAATGTAGTGCTTGCGCATTTTACCGCTGATATGGGCGATGATACTTAGGCCGTTCTCTAGTTCGACTTTAAACTGCGTATTAGGCAGTGCTTCCACTACCTTACCGCGGAGTTTAATGACTTCCTTTTGACTCGCCATAGATACAATTATTCATTATAGCGAAAAACACTACAGAAGTAAATAACAAAAGTGATTGAAGTATGCGCATCTGAGAATACGAGCAGTAATGCTGCCCGCATAGCCCTTAAGAGAGGTTGCTACTTGTAATCGTCGTACGTCACCATCAATGCTCGAGAGTTGATTTGGCGCAGAGTTTCAAGACCGACAGTGACCACAATGAGTAGACCAGTACCGCCGATAGCTAGATTGGCAGCTTGAATACCAAGTTTGACAAAAATAAACTCAATTACAAAGGGCAAAACAGCAATAAGACCAAGCGCGATAGAGCCAAACAGAATCAATCGATTAACGGTTCTACTAAGATATTTTTCTGTTTGCAAACCAGGGCGTACTCCTTCGATAAACCCGCCTTGTTTTTGCAGGTTTTCGGCGATCTCATTACTGTTGAATACGATTCCGGTATAAAAATAGGTAAAAAGGATCACTAAAACAAAGTAAGCAGCCGGATAGATGAATACACCCCAGTCGCCAGATGCAAAGTTAGCCGCTTGTGGTGCCTGAAACCAGCTAACTAGCTTATTAGCAATATCGGTATACTGAGGGTTATTTGTTGCCTTAAGTACCTGCCCAATGAAAGCAGGCAAACTAAGAAAAGCAACTGCAAAAATTACAGGAATAACTCCTGCTGCAATTAGCTTGACTGGCAAAATGCTCTTAATACCACCGTATGCACTATTTCCGCTAACGCGCTTTGCGTAATTGATTGTGATAATCCTCTGTGCTTCATTTATCTTTACTAGAAGATAGAGAATAATCAAGGCTAACGCACCGACACCGAGCACTACCCAAAACGTTGTCGGATTGAGCGGAACGTCAAACCAACCGAGTACACTCAATTTACCAGCACTGGTGTCGAAAAGAGAGGAGATAATGGTTCCGAGTGTTTGAGGAAGCTGACTGATAATACCGGCAAAAATTAGCAAAGAGATACCATTGCCAATACCCTGCTCAGTTATCAGTTCTCCTAACCACATTAAGAGTACGGAGCCAGCTGTCATAGCTGTGACAGCCACTACCCACTCCATGATTGATGATTCTGATAGTACGGTCGTACTGCCCGCCAACACTGTTTGGCGTAAGATGTAAATGAAAGCAATAGACTGAATTACTGCTAACGGCACCGATATAATACGAGTCCATTGGTTGATCTTGCGTCGCCCAGATTCGCCGTCTTTGTGTAGTTCCTCAAGTCGAGGGACTACCTTAGTGAGCAATTGCGTGATAATACTAGCCGTAATAAACGGACTGAGTCCAACCAATACAATTGATAGGCTGGCGAGTGCACCACCAGAGAGTAAGTTCAAAAAACCGCCAAAGTCGCTACTACTTACCATGTTATTGATGATGTCCTGCAGCTGAGTTGGTTCAGCGAGTGGAACAGGTACGTGCGCCAAAAAACGATAGGCAATAATTAGACCGAGTACGACAGCAAGCCGTTTTTGCATGTCTTTATTTTTGAGCGATCGAAAAACTATTTTCCAGTTCATACTACCTTATTTCGTGCCTCGTTTATTTAACTATACTGTATTTCTACTAAGTATACTACAATCGATGGTGAATAAAAACCCGTGCACAGAGGGGTGCAAGGAAAGCATTCCTGACTATCTATTAAGCTATGGTATGATGAAGACGTTACGTTAAGTGGAGGACTATATGAAAAAACGCACGAGTGTCAATCTAATTTTATCTACTGCTTTAGCGGTGGCGGTAAGCTGCTTTGCTGCTCAGTCCAGCTCTGCTAAAGACGCTGTGCAAGAAAACTTGAAAGGTGTAAGTCAAGAATCTTTAAAAGTTCTAAAAGACGATGCCGAAGGTAGGACAACGATATCATACTCACGTTTTTACGCTACTAACAACTCGGGTATTGACTTTTTTTATATGAGAGCCAGCAGTGTAAACAACGGTGAGCCGTACATAGGAACTGGCGGGGGTGGGTCGTCATATTACAAGCCCGCGCCTCTAAACTGGCGAATGATCCAGGCGGACGGTTATCGCTTGCTCAAGAATTCTCTTACGGGCAAGTGTATCAGTATTAATACGACGCCAAGGCTGTACATGAGAACATGCGACTCGACAAACCCCACACAGAAACTCACCCTTATTGAGGGTCTGGATAATAGGAATATTATTAAACGGCAGACATCGCTCGGATCAATCTATTTATTCTATCTGACGGAGAGAAACGGTGAGCCGATCAGAGGTTCATATGATAACTTGAAACTGTGGCATGTTAATTACCCACGCTAGCGAGAGTCGCCTCGCAGGTTTTTGTGAGTAGGACGAGAACTTTTCGTTGATGGCCGGTAAGTCTACTCTTTTGCAGTGTTTGCAGGCTTAGCACTCTTCTGACGAAGTGTTTCCACCTTTTCAAAACTACCTCCGACTTTGGTAAGCGCCTCGACTACTGATTTTGAAGCGCCTTGAGTTTTTAGATTAATTTTAGCCGTAGTTTCACCCCGTGTAAGTACTTTAACTGGATGAAAAGGAGTTGCAATTAAGCCAGCTTCGAACAGCTTCATGTTGTCGACAGTGCCCTTGAGTGTGTTTAAATGATCACTATAAACAACCTGTGCCGGTACTCTTTTGCTCTTAAAACCGCGTCTCTTTGGTGATGCTGCAATTATCGGATTTTGACCACCTTGGAAAGTTGCGTGCAATTTTTTACCGGTACGTGCGTTTTGACCCTTCGTACCACGGCCAGCAGTTTTGCCGCCACCAGCTGAGATACCTCGGCCTACACGTTTGCGTGATTTGCTAGAGGTATAGTTTAATTCATGATATTTCATTTTTTCACCTCCTTTTTAGCTGCAGCCTTTTTTACGGCCACCTTTTTCGAAGGTTTTTTAGAGGCTACATCTTTGGCATTTACCACTTCTTCTGTTTTTGTCGCAGCTTTAGAAGCAGTGTCATCAACTTTCTTGGCTGGTTTTGCCGCCTGGTGTTGATCAGCGTTAAGCCATTTTTTTCGTGGAACTAAACTAGACAATGCTTCAATCGTTGCGTAAGCGATATTTACCTTATTTGTGCTTCCTAAACTCTTTGAAAGTAAGTTGTGAATACCCGTCACTCCAATCACGGATCGCACAACGCCACCAGCAATAATACCCGTACCAGGTGCAGCTGGCTTAATAAGCACGCGAGCGCCACTTACTTTAATTTCTGCCTCATGTGGGATAGTTTCATTGACAACAGGAATAGTGATCAAGTGCTTCTTGGCAACATCAGTTGCTTTAGCGACTGCTGTTTGCACGTCAGCGCCTTTACTCACGCCCACACCCACCTTATCTTTATGGTTACCGACCACGACGAGTGCCTTAAATCGAAATCGCCGGCCGCCCTTTACAACACGGGCAACTCTATCGATGCCAATTACTACTTCTTCAAACTCTTTTGGCGCTTCATCACGTGCGATATTACGTCGCTCATCACGACGACCACCTCGAGCTCTAGTCCCTTGAGGTGTAGTACTTGCTGGTTGTTCAGCCATACTAAAACTCCAATCCTTCTTTACGAGCAGCGTCTGCAAAAGCGCGTAACCGACCAGCGTACTGGCGGCCGTTGCGATCGAAGACAACTGTTGTTACTTTAGCTTTCGTTGCTTTTTTAGCTATTTCAGCACCGACGTGCGTACATTTTTCGGTTATTGTACCTGATACTTTTGTGCCAACCGTCGTTGCACTTGCCATTGTATGACTTTTGTCATCATCAATAAGCTGGGCAGACACATGCAAATTACTGATCGTAACGCTAAGCCTTGGTCGTGTGGCTGTGCCATGAACAGTAGATCGTACACGAGCTTTACGAAGCTCACGGTTTCGTAGTTTTTTTGCAAGAGTATTCATTACTATTTACCTGTCTTTCCCGCTTTGCGTAGAATGTGTTCGTCGATGTATTTAATCCCTTTACCTTTGTATGGTTCAGGTTTTTTGAGAGCGCGAATTTCGGCCGCTACTTGACCGACTTGTTGCTTGTCGATGCCACTGACAATAATTATCATTTTGTCGTTCGACACCGTCACGCCCTGTGGAGGTGTATATTTGACAGGGTGACTGAGACCGAGCGACATATCCAACGAGTTATTGCTCGTCGCAACCCTAAAGCCAACTCCGTTAACCTCTAGACGTTTTTCGTAGCCTTTGGTTACGCCGATGACCATATTGTTAATCAATGCACGCATCAAACCATGCTGGCTGCGAGCTGCTTTCGACTCGTTTTTAGGCGAGACTGTGAGAGTTCCATCTTCGATTTTCACATCGACTTCTGGCGTGATAAATTGTGTCAGCTCACCTTTAGGCCCGACTACTTTTACATCACCAGAGTCAACCGTAATTGTCACACCTGACGGAACTTCGATTGGTAGTTTTCC
>JBDHUM010000022.1:0-15516 GCA_039809125.1 Saccharimonadaceae bacterium (SeqCode)
AAAACCTTACGGTTAAATCGGCGAATGATATTCTCATTCGCTTCGCGTTCGTCTTTTCTTGTAACTTGTACCATATCGCTACCTATTGTATCAGATAGCATAGCCTCTGACAATAGCTAACGACTTAACAACTGAGTAGTCGCTAAAGGCAGTCATTAACGGCAAAAGTGACCCTAGGGCTATTAACTTTGCTCTCCGTCCAATAACCTAATACTACCGTCGCTTCTGTGTAGCCATAAGTACCGGCACTATAGCAATAGTAAAAATAGCTTGAATTAGAGGCGCTAGTTCCGGCTGATCGATTAAGCGGATCGACTGGCATTTTACCGTATTCGCTCTCGAGAAAGCTTAGCCAATTTGTACCAGCACTATAATTCCAGCCGCTGTTACCGTTGCCTCCAAACGTGGTGGTTCTTTGCACTCCGCCATGCGCACTGTCGTATAGTAACAAAGCTTTTTTTATCGTTGACATGTCTTGAGCCCGGCGCGAATCGCGGGCTCGTTGCTGGATGCCGTTATAGGCTACGATCGAAATCGCAGCTAGGATGGCAACCACCACGATGACAATCAGCAGTTCGACGATCGTGAAACCATGTTGAGCACGCTGTTTCTTACCCACCCGTAGTTTCATATGCTGCCCATAGTTTCATATTGCTTTTAGTGTAACAAAAAAATTACAGCTCTGCAATTTAACGCTTAGCCTTCAACTATTTCTAAGCGGACTAAACGTCCCTCGACGCTACGGCGCCCTCGCCATTCATTTATAGTTGGCGCGAACCATACCGAGACCATCTGCCCCGGCTCGACAAAGAAATGCTCGGGCGCACTAAACGCCAGCATGTCGATCGTCTTGCCGCTCACATCTCGCAGACTGAGTTTGACATGCTGAGACTCAGCGCCCATCCGACGCACATTGACGACCGTTACGTTTGAGATGTTCAGGATTGGTTCTGGGTTGCCGCTGCCAAATGGCTCCATCTGAGCCAACTCATCGATCAACTGTTCATTTACGTCGGCGAAATCAGTGATTTCGACATCAGCCAGTGGAAGCAGCTGCGCTTCCTGGTCTTTGAGTTTGAGCGACGTGTAATATTCATTGACACGACGACGAAACGCTTCGATGTTGGCCGTTGGCAGCGTCACGCCAGCTGCGAGCCTGTGACCGCCGCCTTTGGTGATGATATCGTCGCTAGCGCGAATCGCATCGGCGGCGCTGAAATCACCGTAGCTCCGTGCACTTCCCTTTGCTTCGTCGCCCATTTCTTGTAGTACAAACGTCGGCTTGTGAAATTTCTCGAGCAGCTTCGCCGCCACGATACCGACGATGCCGTGATTCCAATCAGCATGACTGACCACTAACACCGGGTCGTCAGCGTACTTCTCAGCTTGGATGACCGCTCCTTGCATCATCAAGTCCTGGTCAGCCCTGCGTGCGGCGTTCATCGTATCGAGCTGCTCGGCACGCTCAAGCGCTATACGCCCCTCTTGTGCCAGCAACATATCGAGTGCATACTGTGCAGTCTCGAGCCGACCAGAGGCGTTCATACGCGGACCCAAGGCAAACCCTAAACTTCGAGCATTAACTTTCTCGGGATCAACCCCCGATACTGCCATCAGTGCTTTTAGCCCGGGTCTCCTAGTCTTCTTGAGCACCTCAAGCCCCCAGTAAACATGCAGCCGGTTTTCGTCTTTTAGTGTTACAACATCACACACTGTGCCTAGCGCCACCAAGTCAAGGAGCCACTTTTCCTGCCCTACTTCAAGCCCACCAAGCCTGGTTTGCAGAGCTTGAACTAGTTTAAACGCCACGCCAACACCTGGTAAGTCTAAAAATGGATATAATTTTACTGCTCTATTAGATTTATCAGGTTGTTTAGTTCCTTTTGATGTATCTGATGAATCCTTCAGGATAAAATTATCGTACCTATCTGGAAACTCTTGCAAAAGTCGCTTCGGATTGATCACGGCTACGGCAGGTGGCTGCTTGGCGGCCACATTATGGTGATCGGTTACAATTACGTCAACGCCAAGCTCCCGAGCCCGCATAATCGGCTCGTGGCTTAGGCTACCGCAGTCGACTGTAATGATCAGGTCGCAGCCATCATTAGCAATTTTTTCAACCGCTCCCATGGTCATGCCATAGCCTTCAACAAACCGATTCGGTACAAATGTCCGCACATTTTTGAAACCAAAGCTCTCAAATGCATCAAGTAGTAGTGTTGTCGCTGTCAAACCATCGATATCGTAATCACCATAGATACTAATATGCTGTTGCTTACTCAATGCTAGTTCTATTCGATCAACCGCTGCCGCCATGTCTGGTAAAAGAAAAGGATCGTGTCGTTTCGAGTAATCAGGATTTAAAAAAGCTTGCCGCTTTTCGCCGACAAGCCCACGTACGCGTAAAATTTTATCAAAAATATCCATCAAGCCGCACTACGCAGGCTGAACATCACCCGATCGCTTGGTTCGTGATGCTTGGTGTTGCTGCGATTTAATAACGATGCTCTGCAGTTCTTTAAAGATAGGAAACTGTTTATTTGTAGCATAAATTTTAGTATTGCCCTGTTTTTCACTCACCAAAAATCCCACTTTTTCAAGTCGCTTCAGCTCGCGCTGAATATTACCCGGATCTTCTTTGATTAGCTTGGCGAGTCCACGAACATGAGTATGGAAATCGGGGTACTTAGCGTACACCACCACTATCTTACGCCGTACTCGGGATGTAATAAAAACGTCTAGCATTTCCCCTTCTCATTCATATCTATTACCACTTATCAGGCTGTTGCTTTTTATTCTACACTTTTTTTCAAAACCGCACAATAACCTACTGCCAATTTAAAACAATTTGACTAATTTTCTTGATAATCGCCTCGTGGGAGGGCAGATTATTACCTGCGTAATAGTGATCAGTTGAGATAAAGTTTGATCGCACGTCCAAGATATGAAGCTCGTCCGCTTGCAGGTGCATCTTATCGACCACGTCAACAGAAACTATTGGCGCGGCAATTACGATTAGTTGCACTGAAATCGGCTTTAGAAAAGCCAGCGCAACATCGAGCATACTGCCACTTGATATTGCATCGGCAGTTAGGATCACTACTCTATTGCGCAGTAAATCACTGCTAATCGTACCGCCGTCAATCAATAATCGATTAATTCTCTGGTAACTTTCACGCTTCTTATCCTCTAGATAGCCGTGAAACTCGCTAGTATATTCATCAATCTCACCACTCGAAAAATTACTGTTGTACGAAAAGTTGCCGGTCTGCGATACCGAACCAAAGCTCAAACCTTCACCAGGTACCGGAATCTCCTCACTTACCAGTAGCGTCAATACCGAATGAAGCATACCCGCAATCTGCTCACCAACAATTACACCGCCATCATTGAGTGCCACCACTGCACAGTTCTCATAACGATACTCTGGTTCAAGTCGCTGTGCAAGCAGCTGACCAGCCTGCTCCCTTGATTCAAAATACATATGCTTATTGTAGCAGTTATAATGAACTCTATGCAGTATATTGAGGTTGCGCCGTTAAAGATTGTCCGTCATGGGCAAGATAGTTTTACGTACTTATCTAATGAGACTTTATCTATCGGTCAATTAGTAAAAGTTCCAACGGGACGGTTTTACCAAGTGGGTCTAGTTATTCGCGCAATCAAGAAACCGGCTTACAACGTAAAACCCGTCCAAGAAGTTCTACCATATACGCCCCTTCCAACTCCACTTGTTCGAACTGCCGTATGGATGGCTGATTACTACCACACACCTCTTGCAACCGTATTGCAAAGCATCCTACCTACCGGTCTTACGACAAAGCGCCGACCGCGCGAAAACAACAAACCTCTAGAAGTTCTTCCGGAAGAACGAACAAATTTTGTGTTCAATAAATCTCAGGTCACCGCCATACAAACGATCTCGAATATCGATCATGGTACGCTGCTACTCCATGGGATTACCGGATCAGGTAAAACAGCCGTTTACATTGAGGCAAGCAAACAAGCGTTGGCTGCAAATACTTCAGTTATTGCTTTAGTGCCAGAAATTGCCCTGACATCACAGCTAGTGAATGACCTTTCGGCTCATTTTGGTGATCGTATCGTTCTCACCCATTCAAAACAAACTGAAGCAGAACGACACCTTGTATGGCAGAGTGTCCTCGCGTCATCCGAGCCGCATGTAATCATCGGCCCGCGCTCAAGCTTATTCATGCCACTTCGTAAAATCGGTCTGATCGTAATCGATGAGTGCCACGAACCGAGCTATAAACAAGATCACTCACCCCGCTACTCGGCACTGCGAGTAGCCAGCGTTCTCGCTGCTGAACACACAGCGAAAGTTATTTTCGGTAGTGCCACCCCTTCCGTGACAGATTACTACCTTGCCTTAAAGACAAAACGACACATTGTGGAACTTCCCATTGCAGCACGTACTGATACTATCAAGCCAGCTATTAAAATTGTCGATATGACAAAGCGTCAAAACTTCACTAACCATCGGTTTTTTTCTGACGCCCTGCTTACTCGAATTAAAAATCAACAGCCCGGCGAGCAAACACTCATTTTTCATAATCGTAGAGGCAGTGCGTCGATTACACTTTGCGATAACTGTAGCTGGCAAGCTGGCTGTAGCCGTTGTTTCATACCGCTCACTTTACATGCTGATCGCCACCTTCTTCTCTGTCATATTTGTGGTACGTCTGCCAAAGTACCGACCACCTGCCCACAATGTGGTAGTACTAACATATTTCACAAAGGTATTGGCACAAAGTTAATTGAGTCTGAAATCAAACGACTATTTCCGCATCTTACCGTAGGTCGCTTCGACGGGGACAGTAAGCACACCGAGACCCTTGAAAAGCGTTATCGAGACGTCCATAATGGTTCGATCGACATTATTGTTGGCACCCAAATACTCGCTAAAGGATTAAATCTACCCCACCTACGCACCGTCGGGATCATCCAAGCTGACGCAGGTTTGTCATTGCCCGATTTTGCAGCCGCCGAGCGTACTTTCCAGCTGCTCAGCCAAGTCATTGGACGTGTTGGCCGATCGCACCACCCAACAGTCGTGGTCGTTCAGTCTTATCAGCCTACGCACCCGATTGTTACCGACGGTATCAGTCAAAATTATACTGATTTCTATGCACGAACTCTCGAGCAGCGAAAGCGCAGCAACTTTCCACCCTTTTGCTATCTCTTGAAGCTTAGTTGTATCTATAAAACTGAAACCACTGCCATTCAAAACGCTCAAAAGTTGGCTCGTTTACTAAAGCAAGAATGTCCAGATATCGAGGTGCTCGGCCCGACACCAGCATTTTACGAACGCCAGGCTAATACGTATCGCTGGCAACTCATTCTCAAGTCGCCCAAGCGTCAACGGCTTCTCGAGGTGCTCGATTATCTTCCCCCTCAACATTGGCAGTACGACATCGATCCCCACAGCTTGCTCTAGCCGAATTTCTAATCTGATATAATAGAGGTGATGAAAAAAGAAGCGATAATCACGCTACCAAATCCTCACCTGAGACAGAAGTCATCCCGTGTACACGTCGTCTCAAAAGATGTTAAAAAATTGGTAGATGATATGACCAGTGCCAGCATCAACTGGGAAGATTCACGTCCGCATGAGATTAGCGCAGCGCTCGCCGCCGTTCAGGTAGACCGCCTTGAACGAATTATCATCGTTCGCAGCGACTTTGAGCACAAAGAGAACCGCGAGTTTACCGCCTTAATCAATCCCGAAATCGTGAAATTTGAGGGCCAACAAGTTGCCGATTACGAAGGCTGCCTTAGCGTGAATGGTTTTTACGGTATGGTACCGCGCTACACCAAGATTCGCGTCAAAGCCCTCGACATTGATGGCAATCAAGTCCGCTTTAAAGCTGAAGGTTTTCTAGCGAGAGTTATTCAGCATGAGGTCGACCACACTAACGGTCTGCTTTTTGTTGATCACCTCCGCGGCAAAACTGATGCTTTTTACCGACTCGACGAAAAAGGTGAGCTTCGACCACTCGACTACACAGCTCATGTAAAAAACAACCCCGAGCTTTGGGATGACGAAGAAGAGTAACGACAGTCACATGGCTGTATTTTTTGGTAGCGGACCTGTCGCAGCCAAATGCCTCGATCTTTTACTCCAGCATACAAAAATAGAGGCAGTCATTACCAAACCTCGTCCAGCACAACACAAGGGTGATACACCTGTACTCGATGTCGCAGCTCGACATCACCTCCCAATCTTTACTGCTACTTCAAAAATTGAAGTTGATTCAGTGCTTGCTAATCATTCATTTATGAGCAGTTACGCTGTCCTGATTGATTTTGGAATTATCATCAGCCAAAAAGCTATCAATAGCTTTCCATATGGTATTATCAATAGCCATTTTTCACTCTTACCCCACCTGCGAGGCGCCGATCCGATCACGTTTGCTATCCTCGAAGGTGCTCAAAAAACCGGTGTTAGCTTAATGCTCGTTGACAGCGGTATGGACACCGGCAAATTGCTTACTTCGCGAACCATCCACCTTACGCAGCGCGAAACAACACCTGAACTTACCAATAGACTGATTGATCTGAGCGATCAACTCATCCAACAGTTCATTCCGCTCTATCTTAACGGCGAACTAACACCTCGACGTCAACCCCACCAGAGCCGAGCCACCTACTCGCGAAAGCTCACCAAAAATGACGGTACCATCGACTGGAACGATTCAGCCGAAGCAATCGAGCGTAAAATTCGTGCATTTATAGAATGGCCTCAGTCGCGAACAAAGCTTGGTCAAGTCGAGGTTATTATCACGGAAGCTGATGTCATCGAACAATCAGGCGATCCAGGTACACATACGGCATCAGCAAGTCAACTCATCATCTATGCCAGTAGCAATGCTCTCTCGATCAAACGCCTCAAACCCGCCGGCAAAAAAGAAATGCCCATTCAGGCATTTCTAGCTGGTTACAAAAGTAAGATTTAAGCAGCCGCTGGCATGCCATTATCCTCAGTTGGCTGGGGTTGAGCCCCGCTCGCGCCACCAAGAATTGCATCACGATTCTTAATTGTCTCTTGCTTTAGCTCTTCCATTGTGGCAGCTACAACATCACGGTAATCAGGGCGATTTTTGCCGAGCCACTTCAAACTGGCATATTCAGATTTCACGACAAGCTCAGGAATATTCTCTGGCGCGCCACTCTTTAGCTGTTGCCAAATTTGATCTTGTTCGAAATCAGGGACATTTGCACCGATCCAAGCGTTCACCTTCGCTTCATCACGATCGATAAAGCTCTCAAACTCATCAAGCTGCGCATCACTCAGACCATCGCTCAGTTTTGTTCCTACTCTAATTTCCAACTGTTCGCGCAAATAAGCCAAAAAAGCCTTCTTCTGCTCCTCAGGTAATCCACCCAGGCCAATATCTTCTAGAAACTTATCGTCGAGTTGAAACATACGTCCTCCAGCACATTATCGAATAAAGTTATTGTAGCACACTTTACTGGTTTTCTACCACTGAAAAACCGTCTTCGTCTGGCGACTTATCAGCAGAGACCGTTAGACGTGTATCAAGCTCATCAAGAAGACTCATCAAATAGTCAAGTTTATCGTCCCCATCCGGTAGTAGCTGGACAAGTTCGTATGCCCTGCGCAGTAGCTCTGGCGATGCTTTGCCAGTTTGTACCAAATCAAACACTGTAACCAGTTGTTTTGCTTCGTCGCCGTTGCCACTTAGCACTAACTGCTGAGCATCTTGCGCCACTTGATCACGTAATTTTAAAATCTCTTCTTTATCCACACTGCCCCCCATTTCTTGCATTCATTACTAAACTTATGATATCAGCTATCGCCCTGATCGTATAGCGTTTCTATTAGATCAAGCGGCTGTTCTTTGCTGTCGATTAAGCTCAATTAGGATCTGAGCTTTTAGCTCTGCTAGTCGTCGGTCGTGTTCGGCTCGATTTCTTGCAGCTACTAGATATTCTCTATTTAACCTTTGCCTATCGATATCTGATAGTCCATCAGTTGCTCGTGACTGTTTCAGTGCTTCTTCTTCCAAGGCAAATAGCTCATCACCTTCTCTTTGTAAACTAACATATCGAGGATCCTTTGTAGCTTGCTCGTGGACATTATCACCATAGGTGACTTCTTCTTGAAGACCTTTCTGCTCACGAATCATTCGCTCATAATAACCCTCGAGACGACGTAATACTCTCGTCGCTTCACGACGGGCTCGTGTCGACGAACTCCGATCAGTAGCGCTATTGAGCCGTGCCAACGCATCGGCGTACTGAGGATGTTGTTCAGCGAGCTGACGAGGTGTTTGTCCATTTTCATCAACTAACTCAGCTGCTGCTTGGCGGGCCGATTCTGCTTGGCTTTCCCTCGCCGTCCTTTGTTGATCTCGCTCGCGAGCTTGAGCCTCACGCCGAACAGCTAATTCATCTTCTTGCTCTTGTGCAGCTTGCGCTGGGCGTCCTTCTAGTTGACGATCAGGCCCTGCTGCACCGGCTGGCGATGTATTGCTTTGACTGCCAGTAGCTGTCTCTGCGCCGCCGTTATTACTTGTGTCATTCTGTTCTTGACTCTGTTCGGGTGATACAGGTGATTCGGATCTACCACCACCGCCAGTCTCCTCACGGACTTCTCTTGGCGCAGGAGGTACAGGCGGCACCTCAGGCTCAGCGTTATTGTCACCGTCCGCTTGTTCACGTAATCCTCCGCGTGCTGCAAGCGAAATAACCGGTGGAATTTCAATGTCAGCATCAACCGCTGGAATATCTGCGAAACCAGCCTCCTCAGGTGAGTTTGGGTAGCCGATCTTAATGTCGTGCGTTAACACTGATTCGCGGTGCATTTCATCTACGGTAAACTTACCGTCATACCCTTGTCCCTCTACGGTAGCAAGCATAGTAACATTCATGCTGCCGTCGTCGCCCATTCCATCCACCTGAGCAACTTCAGCAAAGCGGCCAATAAACTTACCCTCGCCGTCAAATAGTTGTGCTGCAGCTGAACCTTTTGGAATAATTGCTCGACCGTCGCTGCCAAACTCGATTACAATTGGCCGGCACTGGGTATTTTCAGATGGCGATAATAGCATCCTCATATTGCTGTAGTCTAGATCAGCCTCACGGCCACCATGAAATGAACCGCCCTCCACCATCGAACGAACATCAAACACATGGTCACCATTATCGCCCATCTTCAGATGAAGACCAAGTTCGTTTAGATCAAACTTTGGTGCCGGCGTATCGTTATCGAACCACGATCGATGCACTTCAGTACCGTGCTGACTCGTGTATTCTCTTGCCGACATGGTCGTCTCAGTGGTTACCATAGTTGGCTGTGTTCCAGTAGTGTCTGTAAACGTGAAACCTTGAGCACGCAGATCAGCAATACTTGCTGCGGTCACTGCACCGCCCTTATCGAGATTTACTCGCACAGTTTTACCATCTTGACTTACTATTTCTGCTTGATGATCATTTACTGCTTTAAATGTTAGATTGTCACTCACTTCTATTTGTCGGCCGCCAACATCATGGGCAGCAAATGTTAATGGCTTTAATTCGCCGCCACTCACGCCTGAAGTATTTAGCTCTCCCTTGATCGCTCTTGCGGCATACGCGAGCGCACTAGAGGCACCTTCGTAAGCTTTAGTACCCTTGAGATACTCATACAACCCCTCAACATGACTATTTAAGCCTGCTAAGCCTTCTTGCATTGCAACTCCCATCACTGAGCCAAAGACAAAGCCTTTTAACGCGCTTTTTCGTGCTAATTCACGACTCAAGGCGTCGTAGTTACTATCCTGTTCAGCCACATTCTGGAGCAAACCTTCGCCAGCTTCTTGAGCAGTTCGCCCCATATAAGCATCAAATGTGACGCCGCCCATAAACCCTGGGTCTGCTTGCTGTTGCGCTTCAAAGTGCCGACGCAGGGCAGCACGTGCTCGAAAGCGTTCTGCCATCATCTCGCGTACTTCTGCCGGACGTCGTTCAGTACTCGTGTGGGTAATAAAGCTGACAATTTGTTCACGGCGGCCTTCAAACCCTGGTATGTTTCGTAGATCAATACCAGACAGATCGTGTCGGGCCGTTAAATCAGCTACAGCGGCCGAGAGTGCCGTAAACTGATCAGGCGTTGTAATGTCATAGGTATCGTTCGTTCGCAAGCTACGCAAAGCCTCCGTGAGGACAGTGGCTTGCCGCGTGTCATACATTGTGTCATTAAGCCGATCGCGCCGCTCACTGCCATCTACTGCCTCGCCAAGCTCGTTTTCGCGGGCTACTTGAGCGCGTTCGTAGGCCAGACGTGATTTTTCTTGAAAGTACGCCATCACGCCCGATCCAACGCTTACTATCCCAAATCGCGTAAGTCGGTTCGCCATACTCTTACCAAACCCTACACCCAAGCCATAAGCCGTCGCCAAACCAACCGATGCAATAGCGGATGTGCCAAAGGGTGTATGATCGAGAAATTTCTCAACATTCGAAGCTCTCGCTTCGGTGTGGGCATTGGTTTTCACCCTAGCTGAAACATAGTCAATCCGATCAAGCACTGACTGCAGTCCACGTTCATGATTTGCTTGCGCCTGCACCGTATCGGCAATTTCAATAATATTCGTCATGTAAACGCTGCCAGCACCAATTAACTCGCGCGCATTGGGATTATTCCTGGCTACATCGACTAGTCGACGGCGAGCTTCTGCTTGCAGGTTATTGCGATCAATATGACCACCGACAAATTCTGTCAGCAGTTGGTTCATTGTGTCTCTAATCGATTGTCCATTTTCGCCTTCAAGCTCATCGCGGCGCTCACCTGCACCCTGGTGCAAATACTCGCCCGTACCCTGATCATCAATTACGCGCTGAATACTTTCAGCTGTGACATCCTGCCACTGGGCTTCTGTCATATCATCAAGTCTGCCGCTCTCATCAATTCTTTGTTGCGCACGATTACGATTGCGAGCCAAAAGCCCTTCCCGTAAGAAGTTCCCTTTTATCATATTGCGGGCAAACCGACGCAAGCGGCCACCTTCAGCTGCCATATCATTATCGTATTCTCGATGTGCCGACTGGCGAGCCGACTGGCGTTCTGATCCTTCAGTCACACCGCTCACGACAAACGTTATTCTATCGTCGCTTTCCGATGCTACAGGCTCTAAATCAACTCCTGTAGTTGCTGCTGGTTGATCGGGATTGGTAGCACCAAAAGCCCGATGACGCTGCTCTAATGCAATAACATCTGTACCTGGCTGTGGTCGACGCTGTTGTACTTCTTGTGACGGCATGTGGTCTCCTTATAAACAGACTTTATTTATCACTCGGAGCATAGAGCTCCTCAAATTCCCGCATTACTTCTTGTGCATGAACGGTGAAATTTATGCCGCTATTATACGCTAGTTCTACTACTTTGTCAAACTGATTTTTCTCCATCAGGTTGTGTGCCTCTTCCATCTGTTCGGGAGTAAGTTTTTCGAGTAGACGAGCATTGTAGAGTTTATTAAACGCACCCGTAAGATCGCGCTTGGCTTCTTCAAGTGCCTCAGGGTCGTCTGCCAATAGTTCGCCGTATGTCTTCTCAACAAGACTGGTTATGTATTCATCAAGCACGTGAGCTTCCATGTTACTTTCTCCTTTTATATTTTAATTCTTATACTTACTGTAGCCAACTTTACTACAACCATCTTTAAAAATCAAGCAAATTACTTATGATTACTATCGATATATCAATCTACATTCCCATTTATACTCTAAAACAAGGACCGAACCGGGGCAGGTTATACGGGCTTACTTGGTACAGTAAGCCATATACCTGCCCCGGCAGGGCAACTAGTAGGGATGATGGAGATTGTCTTAGCCCGATGGCTTCGGGCTAAGACGTGTACCGAATAGGCTAGCCGCGTTGCGGCCGGCTCATTCGGTAGGTATCGGGTTCGGTGGTTTGGGTGTCCGGACTCAAGACCGGACGACTGGTGGCGACTCGCGGCGTCACCAACACAGTGGCGACCCCAACGATCGCAACCAGCCCAAGCAAGAGCCAGCCGGCTCCGGTTGGTAGGTGCACCCACCGCGTGCCGGCGAACGCGGCGGCGACTGCCGCTGCTAGGCCGGCAACTCCGACCCATAGGTTGTCGACCTCTGGGTCGGAGGCCAACCATCGTAGTCCGAAGACCACGATGACAGCACCGATGATCATCAGGAACAGTGTCCCGAAGGACGCCGCTCCTCCGAACAGGTCGCCGAGCGTGGTCATACCGCGCTCAAACGACCAGTCGGCCGAAACCTTCTTAGTGGCGGGCTGGTAGCCCGCCACGGTAATCAATGCGGCCATGACGGCCGCGGCGATCACGAGGGCGTTGCGGCCAAAAGCCGCCGAAAACATTGACTTGCGCATGATGTTGTCCTCTCTCCTCACGAGGGGTCTCCTGTCCGTAGCCAGATTGGCTAGGCAGGTGCGCTCCCCGTGAGGTGGGAGCAGCGCACATGGATTTTTAGTAGCTTATAAACCCATATGTACTGCTCCCACGGAAGTCCTCATGATCGCTTTTTATCTATCTCACATCTATTCTATATTCTACTAGTGCCGTGCTATGCGAAAACAAAACGCTCTCAAGCATAGCGCCTAACAGGTTGTATTACCCCAACCTACTAAGCGCTACGCTCTAGCACGCTGTCTTCGTCATCGCACGAACCGTATAGACAGATATATCAATATAATCAAAAAATTGTAAATAGCTACTTTGAAGCCCAGCTCTATAACATGTCTTCAACCGAACACTATTTTATCAAAAAATTGTATTTTTGTCAATAGTTTGTCTTCGATATATTGATAAATAGTTAAATTATGTGTATAATGTATAACTGTAACTACTCATGCAACACACACATCCAGAATTACACACTAGCGGTGATTTTATCGACCCCGCACCTACTGCTGCCACTCAGCGTGATATAGGTCACGTCGCCTCCCATATCCCGATAGACGCCCCTGCGCCGCAGGATCGTCATACAGTCAAACCTAGCCCAGAAAGAATATTCAATCCCGAAACCTCACTTGTGAGTCTTGAGCTGTTCAGTCGTCGAAAGGTACTTTTTGTTGCGCTTGATGATTTTCCCGTAAGCGATACAAGCGGCCACACCTACCAGATACCTCCCGAAGCTAAGGTTTTTAATGATCGCAATAAAAGATTTGAGGATATCTTTGCTGGCACACCAACTTCTCTGTTAGTCGATCAGCGCCAGCTGGAGCGCGGTACAGATATTTATAAACAAGTACATGATATTGCTCGTTACTTCCTAGTCTACGACAGACGTGGCCAACAAGTATGTCAGGAGCTGTCTATTGAAGCTAGTGATTTAGATAGTTTAGAGCCATCACAAGCAATTAAGCTTATCGGTCATCTCATGCATAGTTTAACTCGTTATGAAACTAGTGCAATCACACTACCAGAATATACGCACTCACATCATGCTCGCGCCGATGATATGGGTACTGTATCGATGCTCCGTAATGGGCTCGATGCTAAAACAAAAGGAATGATTGAACCGCTGGGTGTTTGTCGTAATTTTGCCAACACAGCCGCAACTGTTTTTGCGTCCCTCAAGCATTTTAATCCTCGCCTTTCAAACGTTTACACTCATACCGCAGTAGGGTATGGGGGTAGTATTTATGGTAATATCACAAAAGTTACTGAGCCTTTGAGTAGTCATGCCTGGGTAGATTTTTTTGCAGTAGATCAGCAGGGGAATTTAGCAATCACTACAGTAGACCCAACCTGGGTGAAAACTGATGAAGGTAGTCTGAAAGGTTTCGATCTAACCTACCTACGCCTGGGCACCCATTTACGTAATTTAGCTGTACAAGAGAGAGTTAACTACGCTTCTTCAAAAGCGCGTAACTTAGAGAGATTATCCAAGTATTATATGACGCGAATCAAAGGTTTAACTGCTCGTTTAGCAAAACAATACCCATCAACTGATGGCCGCTTACATTTGAAAAACGTTGATGATAATGATCCGATGCTTCAGGCTGCGATGTACCGCTCTGTTGACTACATTGCAACCGCTACAAAATTCGGAGGTGGTGCATTTGATTCTCGTTTTGTAGATCAGAGCGTTAAACAATACGTTTTACATGCAGCAAAGTCACCAGATTTCATGTTTTCACCTGTTGAATACGAAGCAGTTATGACCGTATTACGAGGTATGATTGAAAGTACACCACCCAACAGTGATAAGCATGCTTCACTTGAGAAAATCCTAGTGGCAGTTTCATCTCGTAACGTCAACCATCGACGTTCACATCTCTATAGGTATTTGGAAAAGAATGAAGGAGCCCCTTGATCAGCTAAGCAGCTGGCCGTAAGCGATTTTTTGCAAGGAGTTCTTGCGTCAATCTTTCGACATCGTGAACATCAGAAAAAGGCGCGTCTGTACGCTCAATAAGAGCTTCGGTTAACTTGTTATCGAAGTAGTCTACAATCGCTGTTTTTATTGCGACCAAATCAGATACGTCAACATCATCAAAATTAGGCGACTCTATTCCTATGCTTTCTGATCCAAGAATATTGCGTAGCGTTTCTCGACGCTGATCAGATGTAGCACCAATAAACCCTGTGTCTTTACTCAGCAGATGGTATTTTCCCATCATATCCACGGCTTGCTGTCCAATTTGTGCCATAGCTGTACCAAATGCCTCATCTGCTTCTTTTGCAGCCACTTGATCTTGTGGTGCTCTATCAAAAGCGTCTATCTCTTCGGCTAATTGTGACAGACGATCCTGATACAGGGCGACTAAATTATTGTGAGCACGAACGCGTTCACGATCGAGCGTATCGATCCCAAGTATCTCGTTTGCTTCTGCGGTTTTTTTTGCTAATTCTGCCACAAAATCCGCTGCTTCTTTTTCTCGACTGCTCTCAGCTTTCACAAGGCGTCTGGTTCGTATAAACGGAACTTTATCATACCAGCGTTTTTCCAGCTCGTCAGTACCTTCTTTACTATGCTCTTCTAGTAACTTAACGTACTCAGAATATCCAGTACGCTCAAATATACGCGCTGCACGCCTCCCTAGGTCATGCCGAGCATCAAGCGTTACCTCGCCAGAATACTCTGGATGATCTGCAAGAAACTCTAACACAACGGCAGTTTTATCAAAATCCTGCTGTAGCTGCTCTCGGTATGAGGGGTTCTTTCGCTGGTAATTCTCGAGAGCTTTTTCTAAGGGAGTAGTTGGTCCCGCTTCGTGTTCATGCGGGAAAGTCTCCCCCTCACCTAATCCATCGTGCGGTTCGCCTTCTAACCTAGTCATCGTTTCCTCCTTATGAAAATCTACTCCTTTGCAGGGCCATTTTATCATATGTTAGTATCAATTTGATACTATGTCAATATTTTGCTCGTGTACGTATCCTCTTATATCCTACTCTGAAGCTGTTTATTTCAATTCACGCTTGACCAGCTCACGGGTGAAGAATTCGAGTGTGTCGCCTTCTTCGACCTGCAGCTTTTTGGTGGTTTTAA
>JBDHUM010000023.1:0-11871 GCA_039809125.1 Saccharimonadaceae bacterium (SeqCode)
TTGGCCGCCAAAGCGTTTAACGCCAAGGCGCGGGCCGGCATTGTTGTGGACGTTTTTTGATGAACCGCCAGCTTTGACGTGTGACATAGAAACTCCTTTAAATTGACAAAAATAATCTCTACCATTGTACTCTGTTTGTCTTTGTTCGTCAAGCTATCGTTTGGTCATTACGAGCAATTCACGGGCGACAACTTGATCGGGACGATAATAGAGAAGCTGCCGAGGTGAGAGGTTGGTAAATGTATGAGACTCAAGGCCATACGATTCGAGCTTATCTATAAGTGGTAGATGAGTAAAACTACCATCAAGTCTGCGCCAAGCAGGGATCGCTAAACAGATAGAGGTGCCAGGCGTGAGCTGACCAGAAATATTCTTTAGAAACGCACCGATAATATGATTGCAATTACCGCGAACCTCAGCAAGCTTTTCTGGTCGGGGCGGGGCTGAGAAAGGTTGGCCAAGGTATGTCTCGGAAACGACTCGACTGACATGAGGTGGCCAACGGCCAGTGGTGGCATCGGCTTCAGCCACCGAGTAAGTTGATTGTAGTCGATATTTCGTGTGCAGCCAAGCTAAGTTTGTCTGGGTGTATGCGACCATTTTACTATTTAGATCGGTACCGATAGTATTCAGTCCCAATAAGTTGGCTTCTTGCAAGACGACACCAGTACCGCAAAAAGGGTCAAGTACGATTGCAGGCGTGATTTCATCTGAACGATTGGCGAGATTAATCATAAGCCTAGCTAGTTTTGGCGGAAGCATACCTACAAAAGCATCGCGCTTGGGCCGTCCCTGATCACGCTTCGCGAGAGCAGAAATATTCTGCGCACCGAGGCTTTCGGCGATTACAGTACGGCCGTTTTTACCTGCTATAATCAATAGCTCTATCTTGTTTGGACTAAGACCTAGTTTGTTGTGGTGGCTAACAGCTGTATTATGGGCAGTCTCGGCATTTGGGATAAGTCTGAGGCTGACGTTTTTTTCATGTAATTTTTTCTTTAGGGAAATACCAGTTTTTTGAATATCGCGCGGCGAAGTGGACAGACCGTACACACTGATACCGAGCGTAATTTTATGATCGCTTGTTTGCCACGCATCGGTGTAGTGCTTAGTTAAATACTGGCTGATTTCGCGCCACGAAGAAGGGTGCAATTCTCTCACCACTCGACCAGCTTTTTGCGTACCCCCTAGGCGTGTAACATCAAGAACATCGGTTTCAACTAAGGCTGACTCTGCACTACACCAATGCACGCGATTGCCGCCGTAAAGCGCTTCAAGCTCAGCCATACCGAGCGCAGGTTGACGACCAAGTATCGCGATGATCATATACCATAGTATATACTAGAGACAATGAAGTTGTCGCTTCGAACATGGATCAGTATCATAACTTTTGTACTCATAGTACTAATTTTATTCTTTTCACGACACGAACTTTTAAAGGCATGGCAATTGGTGCAGTCAGTTAATCTTTGGATATTAGTATTGTTTATTCCACTTCTACTACTCAATTACTATGCTACTGGCGAGATGGTATTTTCTTATTTACGTCGCAAAAACCTCATTAAACATGTCTCGTGGCTCGAGCAAGTTCGGTTGTCGCTTGAGACGAACTTTGTCAACCATGTTATGCCAAGCGGTGGTGCTAGCGGCATAACATATATGACATTGCGACTAAAAGAATACAATGTGTCAGCAAGCAAAGCGACTATGGCGCAGGTGGTGAGATTTGCAACCGGTTTCGCGGCGTTTATTGGATTGATGGTAATCGCTGAGGTTGTGGTGACGATCGATGGTAACGTAAATCGCTGGCTGATTTTGATGACATCATCGCTTGTTAGTGTACTAGTGATGGCGATTATTGTTGGCGGATATATTTTGGTAAATGCCAACCGAGCTCGCACTGCCTCGAGATGGATTGCCGGGACAGTGAACATACTGGCAGAAAAAGTGACATTTGGGCATAAAAAAAACCTCATAAAGTTAGGTCGCGCCGAAGAGTTTCTGCTTGATATGCATCAGGATGTGTTAGCCTTGAAAAGTGATCGACGAATTCTGATAGAGCCGTTTGTATGGGCAGTTATTTTTTTGTTCAGTGACGTGGCGATGTATTTTGTGGCGTTTTGGTCGCTAGGAGAAATTGTCAATCCCGCATCGATTTTACTTGCCTATGGGATAGCGACAATAGCCGGATTTATTGTTGTGACACCGGGAGGAGCAGGAGCATATGAAGCTTTAATGGTGAGCGTGCTCGGTATATCTGGTCTTAGTCAGGGTACAGCCCTAGCAGGTGTGGTACTGGCGCGTGTCATTATACTCTTAGTAATTTTATTGATGGGGTATGCATTTTATCAACATTCACTTATACGATATGGTGATAAAAAGAATGAACCCTAAGTTTAGCGTCAGTCAGTTTTTAGCGGCGGTCAATCAGACGCTCGAGTATGCCTATCCAGTTGTTGTATTAGAGGGTGAAGTAGCAAGTTTTAAAATTAATCAGGAGAAATACGTCTTTTTTGATCTAAAAGATGATTCTGCAAGCATTGGTTGTTTTATGACGGTGTGGCAACTGCGCGTACCGCTCGAAGATGGGATGAAGGTAGTTGTGAACGCACAGCCAAAATTGACACCGTGGGGCAAATTTAGTCTGACGATTCAGTCGGTGCGTCTTAGTGGTGAGGGAAGCATTAAAAAAGGCTTCGAACTACTAAAAAGTAAATTAGAGCAAGAAGGATTATTTACTGATGATCGCAAGCGTTTGTTACCAAGTTTGCCATCAAAAATTGGCGTAATTAGCAGCACACAGGCGGCTGGCTACGCTGATTTTATAAAAATTATCAATCAGCGCTGGGGAGGTCTTGAAATTGAGGTCGCTCACACTCAGGTGCAAGGAGAGGTAGCCCCTGACCAGATCATTAGAGCGCTTAACTATTTTAATCAACAAGCCGAACCGGTCGACGTGATAGCGATTATTCGCGGCGGTGGCAGCGCAGATGATTTGGCTGCCTTTAACGACGAGCAGCTTGTACGAGCTATTGCGGCCTCACGGATTCCCACCCTAATTGGTGTTGGACATGAAACTGACGTTACACTGGCTGATTTAGCTGGTGATGTGCGGGCAGCAACTCCGACCAATGCAGCTCAGATTATCATTCCTGATAAATATGAAATTATCGCTCAGGCAAAGCGTCGAGTGCTGCAAATGGGCGATTATACAGTGCGGTGCATTGAAACTGACATCGACTATGTTCGTGAACGAATGATGTCAATAATAATGATAACGGAAGCGTCGCTTGACGGGATTCAAAACGAGTTAGTTCGCCAACGTGAATTACTGCGTGTTTATGATCCAACCGAAGTATTGCGACGCGGCTACGCACTGGTACGTGGTGAGGCGGTGGTTGGAGGCATGATTGATATTGAAACGATAGCAGAAAGAATAACAGCGGAGGTAAAAAATGTCGAAAGTAGATAAAAAAATCAGTCAAAAACGCAGTGAACTTGCTGAGCTATTAGCATGGTTTGAAAGCGACGATTTTAACATAGAGCAGGCTATGGAAAAACTCGAAAGAGCTGAGCAGGTCGCGCTTGATATAGAGAGAGAGCTTCTTGAGTATAAAAATACTGTAACATTTTTAAAACAACGCTTTGATAGCGCCGAAGATACATGACGCCGGTTATTTTGATAGGGCTTGGTGTCATCATTGCCTTATTTTTGCTCACTGTACTACGAGGTGCGCCATATGTACCATCGCACCGGTCTGACGTCGACAAGGCTTTTGGTGAATTATATAGCTTGACACCCTTTGACAAGGTGGTTGATATTGGTTCGGGCGACGGAGTAGTGCTGCGTGTAGTGGCTCAGCATGGTGCAACAGGGATTGGATATGAAATTAATCCAGTATTAGTGTTGATTTCGAAATTTTTGTGCCGTCGCTATAGTAAAATTACAATTGTCGCAGCTGATTTCTGGCGAGCAAAGCTACCCACAGACACGACGCTTGTTTATACGTTTGGTGATCGGCGTGATATCGAGAAGATGGCAAACTGGGTGCAACAACAAGCTACTCGCATCGGTAAGCCTCTTTATTTTATGAGTTATGCGTTTCGGCTATCAGCCCATCAGCCACAGCGGTCAAACCGTTCACATTTTCTTTACCTGATAGAGCCTTTACAGGACTAATCTGCATACGCTAAAATAGATACATGAAACAATATCAATCACAGCTTGGCGGTATCAATATTAGTATCGTTGTGATTATCTTACTAGGCTTACTTTTAGCGGGAGTCGGGTCACTTGCTATCTGGCTTTTCAATGAATATAGCGTGCAGCGTCAGACTATCGAAGAACAAATTGTTGCCAAAGTGAGTGAAGCCAAGAACGATCAGGCCAAAGAAGATGAAGAGAAGTATATTGAGCTTTCTAAAAAGCCGAGTCTCCGTTTAACTGGACCAGACGAGTTCGGTCGAGTGACGTTTGACTATCCGCGCAATTGGGATGTGTATATCGCAAAAGATGGCTTAAATAATGAGGGCTACGAGGCGTATCTCAATCCTGGCGGTGTTCCGCCGGTTGACACTAAAACTGACAATCGTTTCGCGCTGCGTGTTAGCGTGACTCAAGGAAAAGTCGATAAATTTCTTGAGGGATATCAAAAACAGATCGAAAAGGGCGAGGTCAAAACATCGGTCGTGTCGGCCAATGGACATGATGGTACGCGACTTGATGGAATGATAGAAAAGGACATTCGTGGTTATATTGTGGTGTATAAGGTGGATGACAATGTTTTAACGGTTAGAACCGACGCCGAAACGTTTAAAAATGATTTTGACGCTCTAATAAAAACGATCGACTTCAAGTAGTTTTTCGATTCATGCTACACTAGAAACAGGATGAGTAAGGGGCAAAGTATGGGTGGATCCAACGGTAGGCCGGAGTATGCTATACCGTCGTTTGCGGCAGCGGCCCATGAATTAAAAAATCCACTTGTGCTTATTCGCCAGCTTTCGTTTGATCTAGAATACGGCAACCCCGATCAAACAGATACAACGCAACTGGCTCGACGCATTCGTCTCACAGCTGAACGCTCGCTACGATTGACACAAGATATTACCCGGGCGCAACGGTTAGAAGATTCACTTTTTGAACTTGAGCCAATCGATGCAATTGCCCTTTGCGAGGATGTGGCGCACGAGCTGTATCCAATATTTTCGGCTAAAGGTCGTCGCCTTGAGGTGCAACCGAGACGCCGTTTGCCACTCGTGGTGGCAAATCGTGATCTACTGCGTCGAATTTTGTGCAATTTTGCCGATAATGCTCTCCATGCTTCGGTTGATGGCCGACCGTTGCAGTTTAGAGTATCAACTAGTGGTGATGCGGATGTTACACTTAGCCTGCGCGACTATGGTCCAGGCATATCAGCTGATATTTGGAAGCGTCTGCAGACAAAAGACCCTCTATTTCAGAAGATATCCCGTCGACCAGAGAGCAGCGGGTTAGGACTTTATTTGAGTCGTCAATTTGCTGAAAGCATGAATGGTTCGTTGGGAGTCGTTCGTCACCATGATGGCGCTTCGTTTTTTGTTAGGATGCCTCAGTCGCATCAATTAACACTACTATGAAGAACATTTTAATTGTTGAAGATGATGTGTGGCTCAGTGAACAGTTTGCCAAGCAGATTGGAAAGTATGGATTTAATGTTTGGCGAGCGCATGACAGCTTGGATGCAATTGATCAAATCGACAAAAAAATACCAGATGTACTTGTACTCGATATCAGTTTGCCAGGAGTGAATGGCTTGGCACTGCTACACGAAATTTCGACGCACGGCGACCTTAGCGAGATGAAAATAATTGTCTGCAGCTCGCACGCACTTTCTCAGGAAGAAATGGCTCCGTATGGAGTAAGTGTTGTGGTTGATAAAACCCGTATGGATCACTTGGCACTGGCCCATGCTGTGAAACGAGCACTTGATGAGTAGCAGTTTGCGCACTAAAGCAATCGTTATTCGACGCACCAATTACTCTGAGGCCGATCGGATATTGAAGCTACTAACGCCTGACGGTCAGATATCGGTAATAGCTAAGGGTGTGCGACGCGAAAAAAGTAAACTAGCTGGTGGTATTGAGCTGTTCGCTGTCAGCGATGTGATGATTCATCACGGTAAAGGTGACTTATCGACTCTGACGTCAGCTCGTCTGCAAACCTTCTATGGTCATATCATTGAAGACTACGATCGTTTGCAATTTGGCTATGAGGCAATCAATGCAGTTAGCAAGGCGAGTGATCAAGTCAGCGAGGCAGGTTGGTTTGATATATTACAAGACGTCTTTCGAGGCCTAAACGAAAAAAATATCTCGCTGCAGCTTGTGCAGACATGGTTTTATTTGCGCTACGCTGATCTTACGGGCTATCAACTAAGCTTGTACCGCGATGTCAACGGTAGTGTTTTGGAGGCGGATCGCCGGTATATGTACGATACTAGCGAAAAAGGTCTGCGTCCGACAGAACAGGGTGATATTACAGCCGATCATATCAAGTTTTTGCGATTGATGGCAGTGAAACCACTTTTAACGGTGGCGCAAGTTGGTGGCGTGGAACCGATTTTACCAGACTGTTGGCTATTGACGCGCTCGCACGCCGCGTTGTGATACAATAGCTCTATGAGTACAGAGGTAAAACTTGATGATATTGTTAGTCTTGCCAAACGACGTGGATTTATCTGGCAGGGTAGCGAAGTCTATGGTGGGCTATCTGGTACATGGGATTATGGTCCGCTTGGGGTGAGCCTCAAGCGCAATATTATGAACTTGTGGTGGAAGATGTTTGTTGATGAACGCGACGATATGTACGGTGTCGATGCGGCGATTTTGATGAATAAAAAAGTTTGGCAGGCCAGTGGACATGTTGATACATTCACTGATCCGCTTGTAGAATGCTCAAACTGTAAAAGCCGATTCCGCGCCGACAAACTGGATAATCCGAATAAGTGTCCAACATGCGGTAAAGAAGATTCTTTTGGTACGCCGCGAGCATTTAATATGATGTTTGAGACATTTATTGGACCGAATTCGAAAGTTATACAACCAGGTACAGTCGAACAAGTAAGCGATACGTCATCGACAATAACTCATAAAGCGACAGCAGACAAAGGAATGATGGCTTCATATAACGTGGACGATATGGTATTTCTTCGCCCTGAAACCGCACAGGGGATATTCACTAATTACAAGAATGTTGTCGATAGTTTTTATCCTGATTTACCTTTCGGCTTGGCTCAACAAGGTAAGGCATTTCGTAACGAAATTAGCCCACGCGATTTTATTTTTCGCAGTCGTGAGTTTGAGCAAATGGAAATTGAATATTTTGTACACCCAAACAAGTGGGAAGAAAGTTTTAATCACTGGATAGAGCAGTGTAAACGCTTTTTTGACGGGCTTGGTCTGCCTGCAGAAAGCGTGCATGAGCTAGAAGTGCCTGAAGCCGACCGTGCGCACTACAGTAAACGCACAATTGATTTCGAATTTGACTATCCAATTGGCAGCGAGGAGTTAATGGGTCTGGCGTATCGTACCGACTTTGACCTCATTAACATCCAGAATGCAAGTGGCAAAAACATGGAATATCGAGTGAAGGGGTCCGACGAAACGTTTATTCCGCACGTTATCGAGCCGAGCTTTGGTGTCGAGCGCGCACTGATGGCGGTGCTCACCAGCGCTTACCGCGAAGACGAGCAAAATGGCGAAAAGCGCATTTACTTAGCGCTGCCAGAACATCTCGCGCCAGTGCGTTATGCTGTTTCACCATTACTCAAAAACAAGCCCGAGCTGGTCGAAAAAGCACGCGAAGTCTACAAAACCTTGAGCGAAAAACACCCAGGTCGCGTCATGTGGGATGACAACGGTAACATAGGCAAGCGGTATCGCCGCCAAGACGAAATTGGCACGCCACACTGTGTTGTGATCGACTTTCAGACGCTCGAGGATGGAACGATAACAGTGAGGGATCGAGATACAACGGAGCAGAAACGTGTTCAGATTCAGGAAATCGCGAACTAGGAATATCGGCAAGCACATAGGGATGATTATTGGTCGGGCTCAAAAACACTGGCTTATTGTTGTGCTAGGATCTATGTTTGCACTCGCTGCGGGTGTTCAAGCGATGACATGGTTAATAAACCAAGGTACCTACACCTGGTATCAAAGCGTGGGGTGGAAGTCTAACGAGCAAAACATACTAGACCAGCTAGGACCTAGTGAGCAGATTGGATATATAAAAAGTGTGTTGGGTGAGCCTATATTTAGAGACGGAGATGAAAAATATCAGGAGTATGTATTTAAGAGAAGGTTCGGCTATATCCAAGCGGTTGCTGATAAAAATGAAAAAGTGGTTTTATATAGTATAGTCTCCTGTATTACTGATTTTAAGCCGAGCATTCATTTACCGGAAGGTAAAAAAGTAAGGCTCAATTTTGATTCGCTAAAATCGACCAACTTGGGAAATACGTACTACAGTATTTCGGGAGCTACAGCCAACTCATACCTAATCGAAGGAGGTTACGGGGGCAATCCGTCGAATTATCAAGAAACGTATGTTGGGGCTACCGATAGCTGTGGAGTGATTTCAGCACCCAGCGGAACGTACGATTTACTTGAAGAAACTAAGTGTAAAAACTCACACTTGGGTTTGCAGGGTTTTACGGAAGACTTCTGCAAATATGATAAGACTGATCGTCGAATTGATAAAATGAGAGAGGAAGTACTTATCAACACAGCTATAATGACTGCCCCAAATGTAAGTATTAAAGACCTAAGACCACTCACGAAATTTGGTCCAGATCGTGTGCAGTTGCGTGCGCTTCCAAATTATTATGCTGAGTGGCATTAATATAAAAATACCTGTAGTATTAATATATGAAATACGAAGGAACCAAACTACAAGATTTTGAACCGCGCAAAGAGGCGGTAAAAGAGCTCGAGATTATTGATGTTGAAGTAGGAAATGGCGAGGAGGTGAAATCAGGTGCGACGATTACTGCCCACTACACCGGGGCGCTAGTGAAAAATGGTATTATCTTTCAGAGCAGCCATGATTTTGGCAATGCAATTACATTTGGCCTTGATCAGGTGATAAAAGGCTGGACGGTGGGTGTACCCGGTATGAAAATTGGCGGTACGCGCCGGCTGATCATTCCGGCTGAAATGGCCTATGGCGCTAGCAGTCCAGCGAAGAATATTCCGCCGAATAGCGATTTAGTTTTTGACATCGATCTTATCAATATTAGAAAGTAGTATTTGTGAAGGAAGTATTTGTTGTACGTCATGGTCAGTGCACAGATAACGAGGCTGGAATATTAAACGGTCAGCGTGATACGGAGCTTACTGGTCTGGGTAAATCTCAGGCAAAGAAGCTTGGGATGCAAATAAGTGAAGCCGGTCTGAAAATCGATGCGATATATAGTTCAACCCTACGCCGTGCAGCGCTGACTGCAGAAATTATTGCGAGGTGTGTCCATGACCCAGTTTTGCCAGTGACACAATCAGCTGTACTAATAGAGCGTCGCCTAGGCAACGTTGAAGGTATGAGTATCACAGATGCATGTCGCCGCATCCTCCCCGAACATCTTATTCGTACACCCCATGGCGTGACATATGCCGACGATTCGCGCTATGGATTTGAGACATTTGAAGAAATAACTGAGCGTCTCGCTAGATTTTGGCGAGATATCCATGAAACGCATCCCGGTAATGCAGCCATCCTAGCAGTTACGCATGGTGATGCAGCAATAGCATTGGCGGCCGCTGCTTCCGGCATATCGATGAGAGAGTTAATCCATCGTTTTCATTTGCCAAATACAGGTGTTCTGCGGATTGCACCAACTGGGGATTTCGAGTTAATGGAACTGCCAGATACTGACCCTAATACGGGTGGTACAATCTTAACGGAAGCTTACGGATAATGAGCCTGATCGCTAGCTATAGGGATGTTGAGAGCGCCCTTAATCCATATGTTGCAGTTGCGTTTGACGTAACTGGCAAAGATATCACAACCGAGCGAACATACCAACTTGCTGCTCTTGCAGGTAATCCGCAGGAGTCGCTAAAAGTAGTACATATTGCTGGGACAAGCGGTAAAACATCGACAACGTACTATATCTCTTGGCTTCTGGCGCAAGCGGGCTGTTCAGTCGGCTGGACGGTGTCGCCGCATATAGATTCGATTGGCGAGCGAGTACAGCTATCGAATGGGCTTAGCGAGGCGCGTTTTTGCGAATACTTTGTTGATTTTATGAAAATAGCAGATAGGCTTTCTGAAAAGCCGAGTTATTTTGAAATTTTGATAGTTTTCGCCTTGTGGGTATTTAAACAGGAAGGTGTTGATTATGTCGTACTCGAAACTGGTCTCGGGGGTCTGCATGATTCGACAAATATTACTGATCAAGAAGATAAGGTGTGTGTGATTAGTGATATTGGATTTGATCACATGCATATTTTAGGAAATACCTTAAGCCAAATTGCAGCGCAGAAGTTAGGTATCGTGAAGCAAAACAATCACGTTTTCATATACCAACAGTCTGCTGAGATAATGTCGGTTGTACAACACGCGGTAGATGAGCAGAAGGGGCAGCTCCATATAATAAAAGAGCGTGTTTTTGGCGGCATGCCACTTTACCAGCAACGAAATTTCGGATTAGCAAAGGCGGTATACGAGTATATCCGCCAGCGAGACGGGGTGAGGCGGCTGCTAGACGATGAGTATACGTCTATCAGGCAGAGAACAATTGCTGGACGCATGGAAAAAATACAACATTATGGGAAAAGCTACATTCTTGACGGCGCACATAATGATCAAAAAATGTATTCATTTTTGCAATCGTATCAAAACACGCATCTTAACGAGAACTGTTTGGTGTTACTAGCAATGAAGCAGGGTAAGGATATCGAAACTATTGCGCCGTTAATTGCAGAATTGAGCAACCATGTTATTGTAACAACAATTTCTTTACAACAAGACATGATGCATCGCTCGCTTGATCCTGAAATTGTTGCGAAAACCCTCAAAAAGGCGGGCGTGACTCACGTAAAAATAATACCCGATCTTGCCGAGTCAATTGCTTACAGTGAGAAAGCAAGTGAAAAGAATGTTATAGTTACGGGGTCGCTCTACCTTATGGCAGCAGCTAGAAAACTACTTATTAAATAGTCCACTACCAAAGCTGTTTTTGATGTTGTCGATTAGCCCTGACCAATCAAGCCCTTGAATGTCGTCAAAACTCAGTTTTCCGTCGCCAGAAGCGTCTAGTTTAGACTTTAGTTCATCAAATTTATCTGCAGGCATCTTATCTTTAAATCCCTCGAGATCGCTAGCATCGAGTTTTCCGTCGCCGTTGGCATCTGCTTTGGCTTTGATATCATCTAATACGCTCATAATTACCTCCTTGTTTACCTACTCTATTATACTCCACTGAAAACAAAATGAGCTACAATAAAGATTATGCGAATTTTTTATACTGATGGTAGTGCTAGTCCAAACCCTGGTCCGGGTGGTTATGCAGTGATTGAAAACGATCTGCCGATTGCGCTTGGCAGCGAAGAAGGCGAGACGACAAATATACGCATGGAAGGACGTGCTCTGATCGCAGCATTAACACTTGCTGGCGGTAAAGAATGCAAAATTCATACTGATAGTGAGTTTTGGGTGAATGTTTTGACAAAATGGGCGCCTGGTTGGCAGGCGAAGGGTTGGACAAAAAAGGGAGGTATTAAAAATCTTGATCTAGTACAGCAGTTATACGAACTTTTTTTACAATCAAAAGCCGAATTGGTGTGGGTTCGCGGGCATAACGGCAATGACGGCAATGAACTCGCTGATAC
>JBDHUM010000024.1:0-9079 GCA_039809125.1 Saccharimonadaceae bacterium (SeqCode)
TGGGCCCCCTTCTGGTGGGCGCGTCTTCTTGAGAGTCGCTGGAAAGCGACCCTCAAGAAGTAGGTTTAGGGAAGGGTCGGGCGCGGGGTGAGAGTAATCTCTTCCCGCGCCCACTCGACCTTGGGTAAAAAATAACTATATTATTATCCCCCACTCAGATGGTGGGGTTTTATTTGTCTGGCTGGCTACGTTCGTTATTGGCTTTGATTTGTTTTTCGTCGCGGAAGCTAAATTTAATAGGAGTGCCAGTGTAATCAAACTTCTCTCTCATGAGACGCTCTAGGTAGCGCTTGTAGCTCCAGTGAATAAATTTGAGGTTTGAACCATATATAACAAACCATGGCGGGTTTGTATCGGTGTGGACCATATAGCGCAATTTGGGATGGGTATTCTTGAGGCCAGCCGGAGGATGTTTCTGGACTGCGTCTTGCAGTAGGTCGTTTAGCTGTCGGGTTTTTGGCATTTGCTTGCGGCGGGTGTCGATATCGAGAATCAAATCGAACAGCTTTGTGACATTTTGCCCGCTGACACTACTGGTGAAAATCAACGGTGTCCATGGTACAAAATCGTACGTGCGAGCAATTTGTGGCGCCAAACGATCGCGTGTAAATGCATCGTGCCCTTCTACTTCATCCCATTTACTTACTACCAACACCAAGCCCTTACCTGCCTCGCTGATCATGCCGGCTAATTTTTGGTCGAGAGCAACGCCCAGTTCATTGACGTCCATCAGCAGGAGGCAGATGTCAGATTCCTCGATTGCTTGCAGTGTTCGCAGCACTGAAAACTTTTCTATCCCAACTTCTTGTTTGCCTGAGCGGCGAATTCCGGCCGTGTCAATGAGTTCGATCGTTTGACCATGGTAATTAAGCTGAAGGCGGTTGAGGTCGCGAGTGGTGCCAGCAAGCTGTGCAACTATCGCTTGTTGCTTACCTGCTAAGCGATTAAACAGACTGCTTTTGCCAACATTTGGCCTCCCAATTAGGGCAACACGTAGAATGTCATCATTTGGCTGTTCGCTCGCGGCGGGTAATAATGTCCCTAGCCGATCGAGCACCTCGCTAATCCCCTGTGCATGCTCGGCGCTGGTGTAAAACATGTCTTTTATACCAAGACGCTGAAATTCTTCGATTGGCAGAGAACCCTTTAAATCTGCCTTGTTAAGCAGTAATATGACTGGTTTTTTGCTTTTTAAAGCGATTTTAGCAATTCGTCGTAGGCTGTCGTCTGGGTATTCGGTGCTATCAACCGCCACGAGTATGCTATCAGCAGCCGCTACCGCCTCTGTAATTTGTTCTTGAATGGACAATTCAAAGCTATCTTCGGCAGCTTTTAACCCGGCAGTGTCGACTAGCCAAAATTCTGAATTTGTGATCGTTTGATTTGATGATTTCTTCTCGGGACGGCGATATGAGACTTTACCGACTACGTTGTCTCGAGTTGTCCCCGCCTCTCGGGCAACAATTGCTTGGTTGGCACGGACAAAGCGGTTGAATAGCGAAGATTTACCTGCGTTTGCTCGGCCAATAATTGCCACCGTAGGAATTTTTGATATCATGTTACCCTATTATAGCGTACAGAACACTCAATAGCATGCTATTTAATCTGTTTTATGTCATTGATGGTATATCGATAGAACTAAAGTTGCCAGATTTTATATCACCGAGTGAATAATTGCCAAACTGTGTACGGTGTAGATGGGTAACTTCATAGCCTAAAGCGGCAAATGTGCGGCGGATTTGACGGTTACGACCTTCGTGCATAATAATGCGCCACTGTCTATTACTTGCTTGACTAGAGATTCGTTCAAGCTCGAATTTACTTTTACCATCCTCAAGCATGACGCCAAAATCACAAATCATCTGTCGGTGGAGTGGCTGCAAGGACTTATCGATGGTCACTTCGTAAACTTTAATCTTATGAAATGATGGATGAGTCATACTGTGGGCAAAATCGCCGTTATCTGTGAGGAGGATTAGTCCTGATGAGTCGCGGTCTAGTCTGCCGACAGTCTTTAAGCTTGATAGGCGGGGTGGTAAGAGCGAGTAAATTGTTGGCCAGTCACCTTGAGAGCGCCGCGAGCACACGTAACCGACTGGTTTGTGGAATAAAATAGTTGTAAAAAAATGTTTAGTCTTTAATTCCTTGCCATCAAGTGTCACAGTATCGCTACTATGTACCCGGCTGCCAATACTAGCTTGGGTACTATTAATACGTACCCGTCCTGCGCTAATTAGCTGATCGGCCTCGCGTCTGGATATACCAACATGAAAAGCGATAAATTTATTGAGACGCGATACGTCGCTCTGATTGTCCATCTAATATAGTATAGCAGTTAGACACCTAGGCTACAGGTGGCATCGGCTGACTCTCATCTTGAGTACGCGGAGTGGCTTCGTAATTAACACCTGGTGTTTGTATCGGCGGTGTTGTAGTAGCAGTTGGAGGGTTGGTAGTGACATCAGGTGGTGCAGTGGGCACAGAGTCAGGAGGCATACTAACTGGCTGCTGGGCTACCTGGGGCTCGACGGCAGGAGCTGCGACTGGCTGTGTGCTAGGTACCTGGACTGGATCAGATAGTTCTTGAGCCATTTTATCGGCAAAGTCGTTTGATGAGGCGCTATCGATATCTCGAATAGGTTGAATGACTCGTTCACTCAAGGTTTGAGACTTATGGGAAGCGACAGGAGCTGGAGGAACTGGAGCTGCAATTGGTTTGGCTGGTTGAGGTACTGCCGGCGCAGGAGACGCTGGTGGCTGAGAAGGAGTGGGTAGCGGAGTTGGTAGTGCAGCTGGAGCGGCCGGACGAGCTGGAACAGATATAGTGCTAGCGACGGGTGCTGGTGGGGCTGCGTTTATAGTTGTGGTAGGAGGAGTTTGTCCACTCGTAAATGAGGTTGCACCAGGCTGAGAGCTGGCTTGAGGAGCCGAGGAAGGTTGGTCGCCGAGAACATCGTGAACTGTGCGTACAACATCTTCAATGCCAACTTGAGATTTTACTAAGTAACGATCAGCACCCAGCGACTCGCCGCGTTGACGCTGCTCTTCAGAGCTGAGTGCGGTCATCATAATAACTTTAATATCGCGAGTTTCTGTGGTCGAGCGCAGTATATCGAGCATATCAAAACCGGATATTTTCGGCATCATTACATCACTGATAATTAAGCTTGGCCGGTCTTTAATAGCCATTGCCAGTGCTTCCTCCCCGTCGCCAGCCGAAATGATGTCGTAGCCTTCAGCGAGTAATCGGACTCCATAGATTTCGCGCAAACCTTTGTCGTCTTCGACTAGTAAAATCTTTGTCATGTTGTATTTATTGTACCTAACTGGATTTTAAAATGCTAGTGTTTTTATGTACCTTCTCGTGGCGGTAGTGTGGAGGTTTGTCGTTCTGGCACATGAATGGTTAGTTGGGAGGGGTTGGGAGAGATCGTGACAGTAGCAACTGACGCAACTGGTGTTGGTATCGATGGGGGTGTCGGGGTTGGTGTAATTGGGGCAGCTGGAACAGTAATCTGCGGGAGAGGCGCCGTAGTTTGTGTTGTGGCTGGTTGAGCGGCGGGCATTGGATCCTCTTTTAACGCCTGATCGGCCGATTCCTCGATTTGTTGGCGGGCTTCAATCGCATCCATTCGCGGCAGACGAACGTAGAAGGTACTACCCTCTTTATAGACGCTTTCCAGCCAGATGCGTCCGCCCATGACTTCGATAAGCTTACGAGAGAGATAAAGTCCGAGGCCTGTACCGCCAATCTCGCGCGTGGCCGTATTATCGACTCGATAAAATTTTTGAAATAGATGCGCAATATCTTCCTTGGGTATACCAATACCAGTGTCCTTCACACTAATTGTTACTGAATCATTATCAGCTTTTATATCAACCGTAACGCCTCCGTGGGGGGTGTACTTAATAGCGTTCTCAATCAAATTACCAACAACTTCGCGAAAATGAGTGTTGTCAACGTTTGCATAGTAAACCGGACTTACCGTATGACCACCCGCTACAGTGTTGCTCGCTTCATTGCGAAGATTGGGCATGGGCGGAAAAGTGATATAAAGACCCTTTTCGCTGGCTTTTTGCATTTGTCCCTGAATAATATCGTAAGTGAAAGCAACTACATCAATTATCTCAGGTTTATTATTGATTCGTCCGTCGTCTGCTCGTGAGACGTCGAGCAAGTCTTGGAATAGTTGGCCGAGGTGTTTTGCCGAATCTTGCGCCTTGGTAATATATTCGCGAGCCTTATCGTCAATTTGTGCAGTTGAAGGATTGAGTGCCAAGCCCAGATAGCCTTCGATACTGGCTACTGGTGTGCGCATTTCGTGACTCGCAGTACTGATGAATTCAGCCTGTTCGCGTTCCTCGGCGCGCTCACGCGTGGTGTCGCGAAACACAATAATAACACCTGATCCCATAGTACCTACTGGTGAAATTGTGATTGATGCCATGAATTTTTTGCCTGCATCTTGAGTAGTTAAAAAGAAATTATCTGCGGTAACTTCTTTATTAGTCGAGATTGCTTGCTGGATGGGGTCATTAGTGTCATTGACTGCCTGATCGTGATTATCAAGCAGCTTCAGTACTGATTTATAGTGCAGGCCAATCGCGTCAGCTTTTCCCCAGCCAATTAGGCGTTGGGCGGCCGGATTAATAAGCTGAACATGCCCTTTGGAGTTTATCGCAATCACACCGTCAGCGATGGCGGCGATTACTACTTCTGACTGACCAGAAACTGTACTTAGTTCATTTGCAAGTTCGTGGTATGATAAATCACCATTTACCTCATGTTCAAAGGCCTTCGCACGGCTGCGCCAGACAAGATAGCCAATAGCCATAGGGATGCCACTGATGACGATTAAGGATACAACCGTTTCAATATCAACCCCAGCGCCTAGAGTCATTAAATAGATAAAATTGCCTATCGATATTGCACCAATTAGACCCATTCCATAGATGCCAAAAACGGGGGCAAATAATGCTAAAAGCATCCATAAAGCCACAAATGGCGAGGCGCCTGTGCCTGTCGATGCCAATAACGCTGAAATAGTAGCTGTTAGCAAAAAATAGCTAATAAATGCGATGATGAAGTAATCTTTTCGCTTGATGGTAATATAAGTAATCGTAACGTAGATAATCGTTGCCGCTGCGATGACGGCCGTCAGCGTGTCAATAGCAAAAACTGTTGCCTGATTAGTGAAATTTTGTACCATCGTCCAGCCATAAATCATTAGTATGACACTACAAACAGCCGCGATAGCTTCGCAGATTCTATGATACCAAAATCGTGATAGCGTGAGCGGTTGGATAGAGCCCCCTAATTAACCTGTCTGTATTATGACGCAATGGTCTAGCTTATGCAAGAGATTTTCAGATGGAATACGCTTAATTACTGTCTACTTTTGCTATATTTGTTGTTAGGTTATTTCTGTCAGGACTTACTTACTAGTTTTCAGCTACTAATAATACGCGCTCCCGAGTTTCTAAGCTCTAGTAAGCAGTAGATGTTTAGCGAGGATAAGATTGGTCACGAGATCACTCTTATTCGTTTAAAGTTTTTGCCCTTCAGTCCAACGATCTGCACATCTTCCCATTTGAACGTAGTTTTAGCTAGTTGCTTCGGTGTCAAAACAAGCTCTTTGTAGCTATTGTCGTCTCTCTGCAATGCTCCAACAGCAGCCCAAAACTTAGCAAGTGAGCGTTTTGTGCTGCCAGTAACGATTGAGTCATCAAAGTAGGTTGGACATGTCCATATCATGTCTGGGTAGTCTGCGTATTTTTTAAAAGTGAGTGTTTTGAAGATTGCTTGGTGTTGGAGTTCGACTTTCTCTCGCCACTTCGGGTCTTCATTCTGGCCTGGTTTCAGTCTAACATTGAGTTCAGTGGCAATTTTTTGAATCTCTGTCATATCTGGCAGTCGGCCGTTACTATCATCAAGTATGCCATCCATGGCTAACTTTAGCTCCTCGTCGTAGGTCAATTGGTTGTCAAACATGCCTCGGTGTCGACGGTATTGCAAAGTAACACCTTTGGGCAAGTAAGGTTCTACAAAGGCGATTATGTCACGAAATGTCTGGCTATATGCATCTAGCTCATCTTTTGTAAGATTATTTAACCTTTCTGCCGATATGTCCTGCGAAAAATAATCGAATATCATGCCTGGCTTGTGGACTGCTGCGACATATTTCATCCAATCAATAAAGTAAAACAGACTAAAAAGTTCCGCCCAGTCTACCTCAGGTGCTTCATCAAAGCGCCAAAGTTTATTGCCGCCAAAGCACTGAGTAACCATGATCGGTGTTTGCTCTTTAACGGCTTTAGCAACAACTCGTTTGGTAATTTCAACACATGGCTCTCCCGCTTTCATTTTTCGAAATTTTTTCGACATCAACCGCGAGTACACTGCCTCCTCAAGAGAGACATTTACTTTTGGAGGCTCGAGAGACAACGGTAAATGCTCGAGTCTTTGCTGAATATATTCTTGTGCCGTCATAACAATCTGGAGATGCGAGGTGCGCATGACTACACCGTACGAAACTTTGCAAGCTTCTGCCTAATTCTCAGCCATCGCATCTCTTTAATTTTAGCATAGTAGCTCCTGTATTGATCAGCGAGTGTTTGGAAGTACGTTCCAGGCTTCAGCTACAGTCGCGGGGTCTGCCACTGTCGCTGCTGTAGAGCGGCCGTCGAGCGCTTGCAAAAACGAGTTTCGACAGTAAACCTCAGCTTTGCTTGTCCATCTATCCTGCCACCTAGGGCTCGTGCAATCCCACGCCATCGGTTGGCCAAGAGTGCCGTTTTTACCTTCAACTAAACGGTATGCCTGAACGACACCCCAGCCATTTGCAGAGGGGTTCAGGATATCGATAATGTCGGGAACAGGTGTGGTGCGTCCACCCAAGTTAAGTTTTGTCTTGTTGCATGGTAGCTCCGTATTGAAGCATTTACCTCCGTTGATAGAACGAGTGTTCATTGTGTATGGAAAGCTGCTAACGCTTGTGCGAGTATTTTTACCAGTATCGTACTTGCGACCAAATGCAAAATAGCGCATGGTTGTTTGCTGGACTGCAAGGTTTTGTTTGTCGTTTGGGTAATTGAATGCACCCCACGCTCGCATATGTCCGTGCGCTTCGAAAAATGGCAATGTTGCACCGGTTTCTTGGTAACGCTCTTCTTCGGTGCTAAGGAGTGTTAAGTCGGCGTATGTCTTACTTTGTGAGATGAATTTCCAATTATAGTTGTCACGTAGTCGAGCGAGATCCTGCCAGCTTGATTGTGTCGTGATACCATTAACGCATGGCCGCTCCGTTTCATCTGTACGGTCTATGACAACACCTCCGACGCCAAATACTCCGCGTGCACGCATGTCGATAGCATTTTCTTCTAATGTACGTGCGCCAGCAGGCACCTTGCAGCCATTAGTTGCTTGCCAGTTGCTTCTGCCCCACATTACTGTTATATAGCTTGGATCTGTCGGTGCCGCCTCTGTAATTCGCACTATTGACACTGCACGAGGGCCTTTAGGCGTTATGGCATCGGCAGCGAAAACTGCAATTCGGTAATAATCTGGGGCGAGGCCTGAAATGTCGAGCCTATATGTACCGGTTTTACCATCAGCAGATGTCCGATTGGCGCTAAGGGCTGTCCAAGTTTTACCTAAGGTTCCGCTTGTATTTTGAACATACGCATTATTACATACTCCGCCTGCTGTTGCTCGGCAGACTACTACGCCAATTTTTGTGACAGCCGTATCGGCAGAGAAAGTGCCTGAAACGGTAAGAGGTGATGAGTTTACGGACGATCCATCATCGGGTGTTTGTATAGATGTCATTGGTGGTGCGGCAAAGATCGAGGTTGAAACAAAAAATGCGGTAAAAATTGCACTGATACTGATAAATAATAATTGCTTTTTCAATTTTAACTCCTCGATTATATAAATGTCTACTAAAAGTATTAATACACAAAATCGATATGTAGGTCAATAACACAGAGGTTTCGTAAAAAGTTTGGTGAACTGTGTAAAGTCGAAATTGTAGGACTACTCACTCTACCTACTCTACGTGGTTGAGCTAGCATGTCTTTTGCTTATTATCGAAATTTAGCCAGCGAGCGTGCTCCGCTGTTCAGTTCCTATGCATATATAATATCGCGCGTTGATCTAGAGCGGCTGCATTGCCCTAACAGCTTCAACTATTGCGTCTTTAGGTTCTTCATTTCTTGCCTTTTCGGCAGCTTCATCTTTGTAGTTGCTACAGGCAGCGCCTGGGTACAGTGCGTCTGTGTAATAATAAGTTCCAACCTTGATAAGCCCTACGTTGATTCTGCCGCCGTCAGGCTTGATCTCATTATGGTCGTAGAAGTAGCCGTAGGAGTTGGTGATGGTGTCATCAGGCCCAGGGCCATCGCCCATAATCGGTATATCCGAGGCAATACCCCTATTTAGAGTAACGGGAAAGTAATTCTCAGAGCAAATACCGTTTGCTTTCTTTAATCGAGCCGTGTAAAACTTAATAACTGCCTGATTTTTGTCGTGCAAATTCAAGCCCATACCCGTTACCTCGTAAGACAAATCACTGATCTGGTCATTAAGAGGAATTTTTACACTCCATTCCTTAACTTCAAGGAACTTCTCCTTTGGAACAGAAGCTTCTTGTTTTGGCGCTTCTTCTTTTTGAGGGGTACCTGTCTGGGTGCTTGATGTTTTGCTCTTTATGCTGTCGTACACGAGCCAACCAAGAGTTCCAAGCAGTCCAACAACGACAATTATAATAAGTATTTCAACGACACTAAAACCTTTTTGATTAGTTTTCATGGTATCCTCCTTGTGATTAGTATATGACAAGATAGTTTTGAGAGCTACTCTTTTATTTAACATTTAAATAATAACAAGATAAAGAGAATAAACGGCAATCGCCACAGGGTAGCTGATTAAATCATCACATCTCTCAACGTCTGGTGTTTCCGGATAGCACAGAATACAGCCTCGCTACAAATATATTGCGTACGCCTAGATTAAGCTCACCTCATACTTTAGTAGGCATGAAAAAAGACCCATCTTTATCCAATGCGTCCCTTTTGGTGA
>JBDHUM010000025.1:0-8563 GCA_039809125.1 Saccharimonadaceae bacterium (SeqCode)
TTCACGCTTGACCAGCTCACGGGTGAAGAATTCGAGTGTGTCGCCTTCTTCGACCTGCAGCTTTTTGGTGGTTTTAAGACTGAGTCCACACATTTCGCCCTCAAATACTTCCTTAGCTTCAACTTGTTGGCGCTGCACACTAGCCACTTCAGCCTCGCCAACTTGCTCACCGCCGCGGAGTAGTCGTACCAGCAACCCAGCCGTCACTTTGCCTTTAGTAACTTCACCGCCGCAAATCACTTGCTCTTTCATAGTGCGAAACACACCTTTAATTGTGAGGGAGCCAACTTCGGTTTCGACCACTTCAGGTGCAAGCAGTTCACTCATCGACTGACGAGCGTTGTCGAGTAGCTCATAAATTACGTTATACAGGCGTACTTGTACACGATCACGCTGGGCTAGACGCTTCACCGCAGGCGGCAGCTGGACATTGAAGCCATAAATTACTGTGTTTGTGCCTCCAATCGCCAAACGAATGTCATTTTCGGAAATGTTTCCTACCCCAGTGCTAATGATATGCAGCGTTACGCCGCCTTCAGTATCGATCATTTTGAGGCTGTCGACAACAGAGATCAAGGATCCCTGAACATCAGCTTTAACAACCACATTAAACTCTTGACTGTCGTGTTGTTGCGTCATCATTTTCAGTAAATCGGCACCAGTAACATTCGTGCTCGCCGCCGCCTTTTCGCGTTCGATACGAGCTTTCTCGGTCATCGAGCGAGCCGTTTTTTCATTTTTTACTAGCATAAATCGATCACCAAATTGCGGCAGTTCTTTAAAGCCAGTTACCGTGACTGGTGTCGATGGGCCAGCCGACACAATTGGACTGCCTTTGTAATCGAGTAGCGTGCGAACCTTGCCATACGACGTGCCCGCTACTAAAAAGTCGCCTGGTTTTAACGTACCTTGTTCAACCAATAAACGTACCACCGAACCGCGGCCAGTCTCCATGTGTGCTTCAATTACCAAGCCCTCAGCAGGAACATCAATATCTGCGCGCAACTCTTCGAGATCAGCCGTTAGCAATACCATATCGAGTAGTTTATCGAGGTTATCACCGCGCTTAGCACTAATTGGCACCATAATTACGTCGCCACCCCACTCTTCTGGGTTTAGGTTGTGTTCGCTCGCAAGCTGTGCTTTTACCATGTCAGGATTAGCCGCTTCTTTATCAATCTTGTTTATGGCCACTACAATCTTCGCATGTGCATCGCGTGCAAAACGAATTGCCTCGACTGTTTGTGGCTTCACACCATCATCAGCGGCTACAACAATAATCACCACGTCTGTTAAGGCAGCCCCGTGCTGCCTCAAAGCAGCAAAAGCCTCGTGACCCGGAGTATCGAGCAGTGTAATGGGACGATCATTGCGTACAGTTTGATAGGCACTAATATGCTGCGTAATACCACCGGCCTCATCCTCAACCACTTTCGTGTCTAGAATCGCGTCAAGCAGACTGGTTTTACCGTGATCAACGTGTCCCATTACCGCCACAATCGGTGGCCGCTCAGTAGCCTTGTCAGATACATTCCTCTCACGCACCGTAGACGCACTAGCAACTTCCCGTCGTTCTAGCACAACATCAATACCAAGTTCTTCAACGATGATTTGCGCCGTTTCAAAATCAATCCGTTGATTGATAGTAGCAACGATACCGTTTTTAAACAGTTCACCCACCAGTTGAACGACCGGCAAATTAAGCGCCTCTGCTAGCTCGCCCACCGTGATTGAGTCGGCAATTGTCAGAACTTTCTGCGTGTTGTCGTCCATGTGCCACTTCCTTTCTGCTACTCAGGCCAGAAGTGGCGAGAGTGAACGGGTTAGTTACTCATTACTTTTTTTTCTTGTCGCTAAGACTGAGTGAAATCTTACGGTTCTCTTTGTCAATGTCGAGCACAACAAACTCTTTACGCTCATTGAGAGTGAAAACTTTCTCAGGATCGACGCCTTCACCACTACCAAGTTCAGAAATGTGCACTAAAGCTTCAACTGCCGAACTTATCTGTACGAATGCTCCAAATGGTGTAATCCGGGTAACCGTACCTTCCACCTTGTCGCCTTTTTTAAACTGCTCAACCTCATCGAGCCAAGGGTCTTTGGTGAGTTGCTTCATGCTAAGAGAAAGTCGTTCTTTATCGATCGAAATAATTTTCGCTTCGATTGTCTGTCCAGGTTTAACATAATCGCTTGGACTATTAACCCGCTCCCAACTAATCTCCGAGATATGCACCAAGCCCTCAATGCCATCAACATTTACAAAGGCGCCAAAATCAACAACACCCGTAACAACACCTGTAATAGTGTCGCCAACCGCCAATTTTTCGAAACGTTCTGCTAGACCGTCTTTGATTGCCTCTTTTTCACTGAAGATCAACTTATTCGCCTTGCGATCGCAATCGAGAATACGTACTTTGATGGTTTGACCAACGAGAGCATTGAGTCGTTGCAAAATCTCATCTTTGTCGGCACTACCAACACGTGGATAATGCTCGGCTGAAAGCTGACTCACTGGTAGAAAACCGCGAACACCTTCGTATTCTATTAATAACCCGCCGCGATTTGCATCGTATGGTTGAACATCAATGACTTCTTCGGCGGCCATTTTGGCGCTCGCCTCATCCCAACCCTTGTCTTTTGCCGCTTTACGTAGGCTCAATAAACTGTAGCCATTGTCGAGCTCGGCATCAACAACGCTCGCAGTTACACTATCACCAACCGCTAGCTTTTGCGAAAACCCAACTTCGCGGCGCGGAACAAATCCGACACCCTGCGCACCTAAATCAATCAGTACCTCGTGCTTGCGAACAGATAGTACAGTTCCCGTTATTACTTCTCCTGCCAGGAGTTGTTTTACCGATTCATCTGCTCCAGCAAGTAAATCATCCATTGTTAGTTTGGCTTGTGCCATAAGTCTCTAGTCTAGACCTCTCTATTAAAATTGATATTACACAGCGACAATTCAAAATGAACCTGTCTCCACGATTAGTTTACATTGTACAGGATTACCCTTAAAGAGTCAAAGTGTACTTAAGCAACGCGACTAGAGTGGTGATAGGCAACGATAGAGCCAAGCAAAATACTAACGATAATTGCAGAAAATAAGGTTTCTGCCGGGCCAGTTTGCGGTAACGAATCAACACCGGTGTGTGGTATGGTTTTAGCCGATTCATTGGTTTCAGCTTGTTTAGCTTCTGCCGCTTTCTTAGCAGCCGCAGCATCTTTAGCGGCTTGAGCAGCTCGCTCCTCCTCTTGTTGTTTCTTTTCCTCAGCTTGTTTAGTAGCCTCAGCCTCCTTGGCTGCCTTTTCCTCTGCTGCCTTTTCGGCTTGCTCTTTTTCAGCTTGCTTTTCAGCGTTAGTTTCCTCAGTTGTATCGGTAGCGTTATCTGTTTTAGTGGTATCTTTCGTATCCACTTTGGCGACATTTGTACCACCAATCTTGAGCTTACCCGCTATATACTGTTTCGTAAGATACACACCACCCAAAACTAAGGCAGCAAGTATCAATCCCACCACGATAAAACCAACTACTGAACCGCGTTCGCTTGATCGTACCATGTTGTCCTCTCGCATTATGTTTGAATTATACTATACCGTAAAAAATGATGTCTTGCAAGCCTAGTTCACTATCTATATGGTATGTTACACTGCATACATGATACTTGCGGTCGATACAGGGGGAACTAAAACACTGGTGGCAGCCTACTCGGCTTCCGGCGATAAGCAAATCATTTCAAAATTTCCTACCCCCCTCGATACGCGCGATTACATTGAACAACTAACTCAAACTATTCTCGCCAGTAAGGTCACGCCACTCGATTGTATGGTTGTAGCGGTACCGGGGCTCATTGACGCTCACTCTATTATTTCGATCTGTCCCAATCTCGGTTGGCGAAATTTTGACTTATTATCGGCCCTAAAACAAGGGTTTCCAGACACACAAATTATACTGGAAAACGACGCCAATCTAGCTGGGCTTGGCGAAGTCCGCTCTCAAAAACTCACTACTGGCACACATATCTACATTACAATTAGTACCGGTATCGGCAGCGGCATCATTATCGATGGCCGGATTCATCCAGCAGTGCGTCGCAGTGAAGCTGGCCACATGTTGCTAGAGTATGAGGGCAAACTGCAAGACTGGGAGCACTTTGCTTCAGGTCGAGCAATTGCTGACTCATACAAAAAAATGGCTCACGATATTACTGATCCACATGACTGGGCAGCGATTGTCACGCGAATTGAAAAAGGCTTTTTGGCCTTGATTCCTCTCCTTCAGCCCGACTCTATTATTATCGGTGGTAGCGTTGGTACGTACTATGACCGATACATGCCACTTCTTATCGACACTCTGAAACAGAAATTGCCTGAGGTGGTGCCTATCCCGGAATTTCACCAAGCTATACACCCTGAGGAGGCTGTCATTTATGGATGCTACTACCACGGCATCGATACGCTCACTCCTTAGGCTTCTGGTTCGCGACTACCCTGCTATTTCATTCATTGAGGAAGATAATTACAAATGGCAGCCCGAGACAAAGACGGTAAGCTTTAGTTTACATCCTCCTAGTATAGGCCGTTTGTTACACGAGCTAGGACACGCTTTACTCGACCACCGCACCTACCTCCGCGATATCGACCTATTGAAAATGGAGCGAGATGCCTGGCAGAAGGCTCGCGAACGAGCTGACTTTTACGGAGTTAGGGTTCCAGAATCTATTGTCGACGAGCACTTAGATTCCTATCGCGACTGGCTACATGCTCGTAGCACATGCCCTCATTGTCAAACCAATGGACTACAAACCTCATTGCGAAACTACCGCTGCATTGAGTGCGGTACAGCTTGGACAGTTAACGAAGCTAAACAGTGTCAACTACGTCGCCGTGTCAACTCTTAGAGAACTAAAAAATCTTAGTCCATACCAATTAAATGGAATTAACTAAGATTTCTTATTGCTTACGGTGATAGTTTAGACTGATTTTGAAACGTCTTTTTTACCACGACGAGAGATTCGGCCACCCTTTGCACCAGCAATTCGAGCTAGAGCTGGGTTAGCAGCGAAACCACCCGTATGACCGTTGCGTCCACCTTTTGCGCCGATTTTAGCGTAAAAGTTAGGATCTTTTGCCAAGTTTTTTGCAGCAGCCTTTTTGCCGCCTTGCTTCGTTCCTGCCATTGCAGTTTTCCTCCTTATTAAAAAGTTTTCCACCTTATTTTTAGTGGAAAACCCCTCATTATTTCCTCGCACATGTGGTGTGCTATGTTTCAATGTTATCATATTGCTCATAGTTTGTCAACGTTTACGGATACCGTTTTTATGATTAAATAGATATTGCAAGTATACTGTCTATGCTATATAGTTATAGGTGCACCTGTTTGAACCTCAAAAGAAGGTTCACCACAACAATTCTTCTCGCCTACTACGAGGGGCGAGAATGTGAAAGCCCCCATCTGCCAAGCAGACAGGGGCTTTCTTTATCTCAAAGTAAACTAAAGTTTTATCTCAGCAAGCGTAGCGGTCAACTTATCGAGCTTTGGGCTTAGTAAGGCATTTGAAGCTGCTTCAACAGTAGCGAATCCTTGATAGCTATGGTCAAGTGCATCAGTTGCACCAGTAAACTCTTGCTTATTTTTTGCTGTGTGCGCTTGCTCTAGCTTAATCCAGTTAGTAGTAACGTCTGTCACTACCGCCTCAGCCCGATCCTTAACTGGAGTATACTCTTTGCTTGTATTCATTGATTTAATTTTATTGAGTGTTTCTTCAGCTGCTTTCTTTGCTTTAGACCATGTCTCTTCGGTCAGCTCTTTGCCTGCTCCATTCAACCCTGACAAAATATCTGATAAACTATTCTCGTTCTTGATCAGTGGTAGAAGCTGCTGTACCAATGGCTTAGTGGCTTGGATCGCCGTCTTCTTCGCTTTACACGACACTAGCATGCTTGTGTTCTGCGGAATAACACTTTGCCAGGAATACCACCACTCAGTTTGACATAACTTATCTACCTCGTCGTAGCGCTCATTAAGGCTCTCGAGAGCCTTAAGGCGATCTCCACGTGAACTCGCTTGTCCCATCACTATCTTAAGATCTCTATTCACGTTCCCAAAAACAGCATCCGAATGACTCTTCATATTTTTCCATGCGAAAAAACTCATTAATACATACAATAAAATAATTCCCAAAATCACTCCAGCAACCACCAGACCCTGCCTACGCTTATACAAAGGTTGTCGATTTTTCTCTGCAGTAGCTTGTGGCTCTATTTCTTTATGTCGTCTCATACTTATATTCCTAACATTGTTGACCATAGTTCGCTTGCCAGTGGCCATGGATTAAAATTACAGCCTTGCAAGCTAATCGATTGCTGCTGCATTACCGGTGCTGGGTTACTGCTGCCGCTACAGTAAGAGTGGTCATGCCCTAGCCAATGACCTGTCTCGTGATTAATTACCATGTGCCGATAATCGCGCAAACTGCCTCCGGCCTGATTCCATGATGGAGTAGCTCCGAGCCAACGATCTTGATTAATCACCACATAGCGTCCTGCTCGACAACTATAGTCGACACTACATCCAGAAGAAAACGTCGGTAACTGGTTTGCCTCAGCAAGCACAAGAGTAAACTGACCGCCAGAAGGAACTTCGTTAAATTGTACATTCATCCGAGCCCACCCTCTCCCGTCATTTAGGGTTTGGTTAGCGAGCGTTCGAAATTCACTAACACTTGCGGTGACGGCGCCTCTTGTCGTAACATCGTATGACACCATTATAGTCGTTCCGTTACTATGGCGTCGCCGTGATTCGCTCACCCGTGCTTCTTCAGCTGCCAGTTGCTCTTTAAGCCATTTCGGTTGCTCAATTTTAGGCGCAGCTAGAGAGACGACTGTTTCGTCCAGATTACTGAGCTCTTGTTTTTTTAGTGCTGCACCTTGCTGTCCATTCATCGCACCAAACACAGCAGCGCCGAACGCCACCAAGACCATCACACCATATTTTATCTGATGCAACTTCATATCTGTCACTATTTTACTTCATCATCGTCCATAATGCACTGCGATAATGCAGCAAAATCTTGTCAATACTAAGCTCGAGTGCATATCTTGCATTATCTAAAGAATGAACCAATAAGTGATACTAGTGCGACCAACATAACAAAAAGAACAATGTAGTCTTGTAGTCGTTTCGGAAATTTAAGACTGAGGTGCCTTCCGATATATGTTGCAGCTACAATTACTGGAAATACAGCGAGGACAGGCCAAGTCATCGCAAATGTCAAATCACCCGATACAACACGAACACCACTTGCAAGTGCAAAATTTGCCATCCCAACCCAAGCAGTTGTCCCATGAATATGCTGAACACTCAGACCTTTACTGTACAAATACCCGTTACGTAAATCTGCCCCTGATATTCCCGTTCCTTGAAGTGCACCTGACAATAAACCAATAAATGTTGCTCCATGCTTAGTCGATGTCTTTTTTGCTTCAGGCGCAGCGTCAAAAATTGCCGCCAGTTTTTTATAAATGAAGTAGAGGAGAAATGCAAGAATAATTATAGCGATTACATGAGTGTTAATACCTACGAGAAAAACACTTCCTATCAGAGCACCTCCAAGTGATGCGGGAAGTAATTGCTTGACCAATCTCCATTCGGTGTATTTGCGAAATAAATAAACTCGAGGAATATTGGATATACAATAAAATACTGTGGCGACCGCGACCGCATCTTTTGCTCCGACAAAGCCAGCCATAATTGGAGTAATCGTCGAAGAGCCGAAAGCTGGAACTAGTATATTTAATAGTGTAAACACACCGAGAGTGAGACCCAGGAGTACGTATGACATGTCGCTAATTATAACAAACCTTGTTTTAATCGATCGATAGAAAGAACCCCTTGTCCCTCTAGCGTATAAAAGCAAAAACCACCCTTTCGGGTGGTTTTATGCATAATTCGGCACCGTGCTAGTTTCCCACTTGTGGCAGTATAATCGCCGCTACGAGGCTTAACTGCTGTGTTCGGAATGAGAACAGGTGTTTCCCTCGCGCCATGGGCACCGAAGTAAGGCTTGCTCCTCTATAGATAACACTCTGGTCTATCTAGGGAAAAGCCTCGCTTCGACGTCCATTATTAGCATCGGTTTGTAAAAATTGACGTGGTGATATGTGATTCTCACCAATTACTAGTCAAGTCTACCCCGTCCTATTAGCTAATGCAAGCATTAGCATGAAAGGACAAGGACATAAAAAGGCAATGGGACGATTAGTACTTCTCACCTCCATACATTACTGTACTTCCAGTTAAAGCCTATCAACGTGATCATCTTTCACGGTCCTCATAGGGAAATATTATCTTGAAGTTGGTTTCGCGCTTAATATGCTTTCAGCGCTTATCGCGTCCGAACATAGCTACTCGACAATGCAGCAGGTGGCCACAATCGATACACCAGAGGTTCGTCCACCCGGGTCCTCTCGTACTACGGGCAGATCTTCTCAAATTTCCTAACGTCCATACCGGATATAAACCGAACTGTCTCACGACGTTCTGAACCCAGCTCGCGTACCACTT
>JBDHUM010000026.1:0-8218 GCA_039809125.1 Saccharimonadaceae bacterium (SeqCode)
AAACGGAAAACTTCGGAACTAGAGGCGACAAAGCCGCTTTGTTTCGCTACAATAAACTTAATATACATATAGATTTGTCAGTCATCGTCAACGAACAAACACCCGTTTAGCCTGGCGACCAGCAACGTAGGGAAAACCAGCAGGCTTTTTTGTTAAAGATGGCTACAACGACCATTACACCTCTACTGGAACGCGTGTCGGTACGCACATTGATGAGTCCTTGCACATGTTGGGCGGAAGCAAATCAATTGACAAAATACTACCTGATAATTTTATTGGTAGAGGTCGGATTATTGAGATAAGTGGTGGTAACTTTAACTCAGTAAAATCCGTCGATATTCAATAGGAATAGGAGAAATTATGAGCGAAGTTTTAATAGTCCAAAACATAACCCGCGAAGCACCAGGGCTACTTGCGCAAGTGCTTAATGACGAGGGCGTAACCTTTGACGTGGTTGATTTGGATGGGGACGAGGAACTACCCGCACTTGACGGCTACAAAGCACTGGTAGTGCTTGGCGGACCGGATAGCGCAAACGACACAACCGAGAAGATGACGAGTGAGTTGGAACTTATAAAGCAAGGATTGGATGCTGGACTACCGTATCTTGGAATATGCTTAGGTTTACAAACTCTGGTCAAAGCGGCTGGCGGTAGGGTTGTTCCAGGCGAAGTAAAAGAAGTCGGCTTTATTGGCCCAGACGACAGCCAGCACACTGTTGCCGTAACTGACGAGGGCAAAGCCGACCCATTATTAGCCGGACTGTCGGAAAATCTTGACGTGTTCCAACTGCATGGAGAAACGGTTGAACTCACCCCCGAAATGACCGTCCTCGCTACGGGCAAGTTTTGCCGCAATCAGATAGTGAGAGTTGCAGACAGAGCTTACGGCATACAGTCGCATTTTGAGCTTACGCCAGAAATGCTGGCCGTATGGGCAGAGAACGACCCCGACCTTATGCCTATTGGGAAAGATAAATTGACAGCAGACTTTGCTCCTATTCAACAATCCTACACAAACATCGGCCAGACGCTGTTGCGAAACTTCCTTAAGATTGCGGAGCTAGTTTGACATACATACATTAACTTTACCTAGATGTAGTTTTACGCGTGATCTCCAATATCATTTGTTTTAGAATCTGCTCATATGCTACAATCTATAAATAAGAATAATCGAGATAGAAAACAGGGATGACCATAGGGGTAGAAATACATGAGCATTGCAGCACGACGTTTAATGAGGGTACGCCGCACAACACCCGTGATACCTCCAGGAGTATATACCCCTAAGATAGGCTGGGTTGACGACGGTCCGTATGCGGCGAGTGGGGGGAACGGCTCGCGCACGCGTGACCCAGAAGACATTAAGTACAAGTGGGCCTATACGACCGCAGATGTAAAACACACCGTACTCAATGTTGGAATGTCGGAATTAATCAACGTCACCAGCACCGGTGTCACTACCTATAAAGCAAGCGACCCGCTTGGTAGCATGCTTAGTAAGATAACAGCTTGGAATGCTGCACATCCTTCGGATATGATAACGGCTCATATTCGTCTACATGTTGGCAGAAGAGCACCTGAAATGTGGCGAACAATCTGCGGCAGCGTTTACATGACTGATAGTAATTTTGGCCAGGATGGAGATATCCCAATTTGGTGGGAGGACTCGAGCGGTAACAATAAATACCTCACGCTCTATACTAATGCAATGAACGCTTTAGCACCGGTAATTAACGCCAACCCTTTGATTGGCAGCGTTAACGCACCAGGTGGAGCCATGTTCTACCCAGAGCCAATTTTATACTTTCCTAGCTCCAAAGGTAAAAAACCCGGTACTGAGAATGAGACAAACCTACAGCGTTTGACCCCTCTCGGCTTTACGGCATCAAAGCACCAGCGGTGGCTAAATCAATTTGTTACTAGGCATACCGCTTTCACAAAAATTGTTGAATTAGCCATTAACCCAAACAGCAATCTCTATCCTACTATGGTGAACAACTTTATCAATTCGCTCTCTAGCGGACAAGCTTGTATCGCTAACTACTCATATAGCCAAAGACGAAGCACAATTGAAACCGGTTATATGAACATGTACGAGTGGCTCGATACAAATATTGTCGCATCACGTAAAGCATGGGTGGGTGTACAGCTAGCTCGTCCGGGTAAGGTCGCAATAGACGAAACTAATCAGGTTTGGGATACGCTCGGGCAAGCCGTTATTAATCGAAAGTGGCACTTTGTGGAAACAACAGGACCAAAAGATCCAAGCGCTGGTCCTAACGCTGCTAATGTATGGCCAAGCGATTACGAAGATGAACCTTTGAAGATGAAAAATCAATCAGCAGCATTTGCTACCAACCCCCACCCTTAAACAAAATTAGAAAAATGAATATTGAGATACGCGAGTAAGTAGTATGAATATAGTCACTTGAGAATTTTACTGAGGTGTGCTATAATAGCGACAAGTAGAAATATTAGGCTAATAGAGGATGTATGGCAAAAAAAAGTAATACAAAGCGAAAGATTATTGCCCTTGTCAGTGATTTAACTGGTCACAGAACGTACGTTACACGGAAGAATACTCAAAATACTCCAGACAAGCTTGAGCTTCGCAAGTACGATCCGATTGCTCGCAAACACGTTAAATACACCGAAACAAAAAAGTCGCTTGGCCGCAACGAAGTCAAACCGCGTAAAGGCTAATACATCCGTGCATCAGTTTGGCAGGTGTTTATCCATGTCAATAATTTGCGCTAGCCAAATACCGGCGTTCAACATCCGCTCAAGCAACGCACGCGATGGGTGTTTTTCGGTTACATAGAGATAGATCGTGTTATCCGCTACTTCAATGCTCATATTACTAAAATGTTGCACAATCATTTCGCCCAGCTGTGGCGTGATCACTCGCTGTACCTCAACCGCATGTTCCTGAGATGAATAAATTTCATAGGCAGAAGTGAAGCTTTCTGGATAAGGAGCGAAAGCTCCAAGTTGTAATCTATTCATCGTACTAAAACGAGCTAGCAATTCTTCGCGAATACGATGGTGGCTAATGTAAAAATGTGGGATATCATTAGAGGTGGTATGTAAGTCAACAGTCAGAATAGTCCAGTAGTGATCTTTTAATCGTTTATCCGGATACTCAAGCGTATCCCGCCGAATAGTAAAAGCAATATCATATGATTTGAACGTACCCACCGTGTAGTGATGGTCATCATGGGTGCGAGAAACAGTAATTCCTCGTACTAAACGGTGCTCATCGTCCTGCTGGTCAACATACCCAAAATACACTAGACCAAGATCATCAGCCAGTTTTCTAATAATTCGCTTCGTTGCATGCCGTTTAGCTAGATGAGAGGGTAAACTTTGGTGCAGCACTTTTTTTGTACGATGCGAGAGCTTACCCATGCTCCACCTTGTCATTTGATAAATCAAGCATTGTAGTCATGTACTCGGCATGACTCCAAATGAGTGGTGCTACCGATGTTGACAGCCCTGTTGACGGTACGACTTGCTCCGCTAAGACACCGCTTGGAAATGCGTGATTTTCTACCCATCTCAAAATTGTCTCTGCGTGTTCTAATTGATTAATTTCGATAAAGTATTGTGCGAGCCATAGTGTAGAGATATGCCAGTAATTGCCAGTTGTTGAAGCACTATCACGTCGATACGCGTCATTCTCGTAACGCGGCATACCAATGGCCGTATCCTGTGAGAACTGTCGACGAATCGTTGCGATACTATTCCGTATTTCAGGGCTACCAGTGCTAAAAAGCCCATACATAAAGCTGCCATAGACAGCTGAGCAATCTAAAGTTTTGTCATATTCAATTGTGCCAAACCGGTGACGGATGCCCTTAACTAAGCAATCAGTATCATTCGAGTAAAGATACTTGTTCGCCGCGCCTTTCATATCATCTGCCACACTTCGCCAGGTTACTGCACTCTCTTGGTCATTCATTACATCAGCCAAGTCTGCAGCCGCTAAAAGCGCCGCATAAGTAACGGCTACTGTATAGGTTGACGTGATAAACAACTCCTCCCAAAGATCATAGCTTGGTTTTGGCAAGTGGGTTTCATTATCAACATAGCTAGCCAAAAAACGCGCCATTGGCTTTACGAAATCGCTATAGTAAGCGCTAAGTAACTGTGCAGAAGGATGGATGCGGTAATATTCACTAAAAATAAATAATACAAGCGCCGTTTCATCTTCCTGAATAGGAGGAGCTGTCACGCCATCGTGGTGTAAATATGAATGCCAGCTACTGCCAAGTGCCCCGTCTGAGCGATACTTGTGAGACAGATAGCCGGCGGGGTGGAGCCCTCGCTTACAAAAATCAAAGTAGCGTAAAGCTTCTTCAGTGTAGCCAAGACGAATTAATGGCCACAATACATAGGCGCCATCACGGGGCCATGAATAGGCATACGCATCACGACCGTAATTAAGCATTGCCGAATCAGTACTCGCAATAACAGCACCGTGATTATCAATATGAGACTTCAGCATCATAGCACTTGTAACAAACATACGTTTTTCATTGCTGTTAAATGATTCGCTGGCCGAAAGGGCAGGTGAGAGCCATTTGTGCCAGTAGCTAGCTGTAACGTGCATACGTTCGTGCACACCTTCCTCTCGCAAACGTCGCTGCACTGATAGCGCTTGTCGCAGAGACTTTCCAGCACAAAGCCAGTAATGTACACGACCGGAACTATGCGCATCGACCATCACGGTAAAACAAATCACTGAGTCAACACGACCATGCTCGACATTACAAAGACTAAGCTCTCCATCTTCAGCGTCGCGCCAGGTACCTTCGTGATCTTCGATGCCAAACAGTCCAACAGAATATTGATCAAACCTCTGACCATCTTTTTCTTCACCTGAAATTATAAATACACGGTCGCCACGGTAATGTAAAATTGCGTGACTATCGGGCAGATACCGTGCGGTATCGGTATTGCCGCGCGAGTCACCAATCACGAACGCTTGGTGCATGAACAATCGAATTTCACGTTGACGATCATGGAGGTTCACAATATGAATGTTGCGAACAAAAGCACTGACATCACAATCTACAAAATCGTCAAACTCGAGTGAAACTCCTAGACGCTCATTATGCGCTACTGCATGACCGATTAAAGCAAAATGAGGGTAGCTAAAATTGATTTGCCATGTGCCATCATCTAGCCAACTAAATTCGCCTTCAACCCACACACCAACTCGGTGACGTAAGCCCTTGCCAAGCGTGTGATTCTCCAAGCCAACATAGGGGTAATGTAGATCATGGACCAGACCATACATATTTATCCCAACATGCATTTCACCGTTGCTGAGAACAATTGGTCGAGCCATGCTATACCTGCACTCCGAACTGATGAGACATCATCGTACGGTAGCGAATATCGCGCAGTGCATTCATGTAGTACAAAAAAGCATCGTATGGCGATTCGTATGGGCTAAAGTAGGCGTGAACGTCACCATCGTTAAACCACTTCGTACACATGTAGTATACGTGGTCTGAAGTTTGCAGACGTCGCCAATCAACAATTAGTCTTTGATCGAGAGTACGCAGCACATCAGACTCTAATGCGTAGAGGTGATGCATTACCTCTTGTTGCATGCTATTACCCAGCCAGGCCGTAAGGTCACGCTCAGTATCAGCCCACGTAACCGTGCTAGGCATACTAATTGCTCCGACTGCATCGCGACGAATGACCGCTCCGGTAACTGTCTCAAAATTATGAGCAACTTGACTTAGCCAGATATCGACTGTACGCTCAAAAAAGTCAAAGATTCCAGTGTCGCTCCATTGGTGTTCACCGAAGGTCTCGTAGTCCATAAATAAGTTTATAATATCGCCGCCTTGATCAAGTGCAGAATTAAGCCAATAGCTGTACGTATCAGCCGTTAAGGGCCAATCACCCCATCCTTTATCGCTGAAGCGAAAAGCAATGTCATCACTCAACCGATAATTTTTCATTAGTAGCTTCACTCGTGAAGCTCCAGCAGGCTGGTAAACATAGTTCGGGCTGCGCCACTCGAGTACAGGGTCCCAACCTTCAGCCAAAATTGTCTTGTAGCCAGCGCTATCCGCCCAAAGAGCCAATTCGTCATTATAAGCCAGCTCTGTATTGCGAAAAGCGGTTGTTTCACTCCCAAATAATTCACGAACTTTCTGTCGGTGCATCGTAACTTGACGCTCAAATTCTTGACGGCTATAGAAAAACGCTAGGCTGTGATAATATGTCTCGCCAACAATCTCAACGCGTCCAGTTGCGGCTAATCTTTTGAAGCTCTCAAGCACGTCAGGCGCCCACGCCTCAGCCTGTTCGATAAATGTGCCGGTAATGCTGAGTGAAAAACGAAATTCGGGGTGTTGGTGCAGTAATTTCTCGAGCAGCGCATTCATCGGACGATATGACTTGTCTGCTACTTTCAAAAATACAGCACGATTATTCCGGTCGTTGATTCCTTCGCCATTGAAATAGCTGTGATTAACGCCAGTATCAAAAACTGAATAGTCGCGTACCCGCCACGGTTGATGCACATGTAGATAAAGACAGATTGACTTACTCATGCCAACACCCTCTGTCGAGCATTGTTATACGAGTTCATGCATTTGGCCGCCACGTTGTCCCAAGATAGTCGAGCATATTCTTGTTTCACCCCAAACTGCAACGCAGCACGCAGCGAAGGCGACAGTGCAACTGCCACCATCTGATCGGCCAGTCGGTCAACATCCCAAAAATCGTAACGAAAAATATCGTGCAACACCTCGCCAACACCTGACTGTTTGGTGATTATCAGTGCTGCATTGTGATGCGCCGCCTCAAGAGCGGTAATGCCAAACGGTTCACTCACAGAACTCATCACAAAGATATCAGATACGTTGTAGGCATCACGCCACTGTTTACCGCGTACGAAGCCAGTGAAAAATACTTTGTCTGAAATGCCAAGATCAGCACTAAGTTGAACCAACTCGTCTCGCTGCTCACCATCGCCAGCTATTAAGAACACCAACTGATCATAACGACTACAAGCTCTGGCTGCTGCTTTTAAAAAATGCGTTAATCCTTTTTGTACCGTGAAACGAGTCACCGTCCCTACGACCGTATAGCCTTGATCACGAAGGAATTCTAAATACGCGTAGGTTCGTTTATCGTAGTTAAACTCAGCAAAAGCGGCAGCATCAATACCATTATGAACGACATCAATCTTATCAGCGGGAATATGGTACTTGTTTACTATGATCGCTTTTGTAATGTTGCTCACGGCGATAATCCGATCGGCCGTCATCAAGCCTTGGTATTCAATTTCATGAATAGCTGGATTGCCGCTCTCAGAAGCGCTGCGATCAAATTCGGTGGCATGAACATGCACTATGAGAGGAGCGTCAGCTTTTTGCTTAGCGCGCATACCTGCCTGCATCGTCAACCAATCGTGGGCGTGAATGACATCAGGAGAGTTACTTTCAAGATATTGTTCGACAAATGCGATGTAGTCGTTTTGTATTTTTGAGATAATAGCGTAGCTCTGGCTATAGGCTAATTGGTCCGTTGCACGTTTTGCTGGGAGGATATCAATCGCAGACAACACGTTCATCCACTCTGTTTTTGGATGATGAGCTGTGTAGGGAACAACAAAATCAATGCTCGCACCATGACCAGCAAGTGCTTTCGCCATATAGTAACAAGCTACCCCAAGACCGCCACTATTGTGCGGTGGAAGCTCCCACCCTAGCATTAATATCTTCATCAAACCCGCGAAGGCGCCTTACGCCTACTTTCGCCCTCTCTTTTACGGCTTATGTTTTTCTGCTTTTAGTATAACCTTTAGCGGATTGTGAATGCAAGCATGAATGGTGACATAATATTAATTGACAATATCTCTAGCTGGTCCGTCTTATGTTTTTTTAATATGTCAACCAGATATTTACCCCTATTAATAGCAGCGAATGCTTGATTAATACCATCGGCGGCAACTACAGTTTCAGTTTCTTCATCTAAATCAGGAGCGAAATGTATGTCTAGGTTGGCCTGAATTAACACATCTTCAAATGGTGGCGAAATATCCCGGCTAAGCGAGTCAACATAGCAGCTTATTTTACATTATTAACACCAAAAAGTCAAGTTCTCAACTAACTGCAGAAGCTACAAGCGGTCCTTGAAGTAGACCTCATTCACATCTTTTTACGTCAACTTTTACATGGCAGGGG
>JBDHUM010000027.1:0-5959 GCA_039809125.1 Saccharimonadaceae bacterium (SeqCode)
AATGGACGGCACTGCGTGCCGCCCGTCAGTCGCCGCTCGCGCGGCATGTAAATCTCAATTTTGGCTGGGGAGGAGGGATTCGAACCCCCGAATGCATGGACCAAAACCATGTGCCTTACCACTTGGCGACTCCCCACTGTGCGTAGCATACTGCTAGTTAAGCGCAAAGATTATTGTACCATATCTATTGCCTGACACTAACAGCTGTGCGATACTAATAGTAATGAAAAACAAAGGTGGGCGCGGATTTACACTTGTAGAATTGCTGATTGTGATTGTCGTAATTGCAATTCTAGCTTCGATAGCCACCCTAAGCTACCGAGGTATGAAGGCGCGTGCACTAACGACAAGGGCAGAAGCTGAAATGTCGGCACTCGCAAAAGCAACGCTTTCATTTAAAGGCATACATTGACGCTATCCAAATGATGTCGATCGCAATATTCCGGCAGAGATCGCCCCATACATCGACGGAACCGACACTAACTGGCCGACCGCACCATGGCCAAACAGCGTTTATGATTACGACTATTTCACAGGTTCTGACGGTAAGGAAGTTGCTCAAATTAGCGTGCGATTTTGCCCAATTAATGGGCCGTTAAGTCAATGTAATTTTCCCAGCGAAACATGGGCAAACGGCTTCGGTGTAAACAGTAGTGCTTATTGGTGTATCACCGGTAAATGTCGCGCCCATCAGTATGAATCAGACACATATCCGGCCTACTGTATTAATTGTCACTAGATAGCAACTTGCTATAATACATCACCATGAAGGCACCTATGATCATGCTGAATGTAAAGTTTGAGAAAATTGTTGGCGGCGGGCAAGCGCTCACTACTCTTTCTAATGGCAAAAAAGCCTTTGTGTGGGGCGTACTTCCTGGTGAAGTCGCAGATATCAGCGTACGTAAGAAAAAATCCTCAATGATTGAAGGTGTTGCCTCAAGGGTTGTAATACCAAGCAATCAACGAGTAGCGCCACAAGACCCGGACAGCTATCTTAGTACCAGCCCTTGGCAAATTATGAGCTTTTCGGCTGAACAGCACTACAAGGCGATGCTCATTGAAGAAGCTTTTGAATTACATCATCAAATTTTACTAGGTGTGACTGACGTTTACACCGACAAGACACCATATCACTACCGTAATAAAGTCGAGTTTAGTTGGTACGGACAAAATGATTCCTCAAACGGCACTGAAATACTGGACTTAGCCTTTTTTCGACGTGGCAGTAAAGGCAAGATTACCATTGATCAATGTTCGTTGCTGCCTAATTGCATTATGCAGCTGGCTAAAGAAATTAGAGATTTTTTGCAAGCAAAACAAATCCAGGCTCGACAACTCAAAACGCTACTGATTCGTGCCGATCAAACAGGTAATTGTATTTGGCAGCTTTATATTAAAGAACCAGAATGCAGTTTTATGAGCCAGGACGAAGCTGGGCGTTTTTCAGCTGTAGGCGGGGCGGTTATTTATTCCGATCCAAAATCACCAGCCAGTATAATTACCAATCGATTATTTTACGTGGGAGATACCATACTCACCGATACAATCCTAGGCATCCCGTTTCGCTACGCTGCCGAAGGGTTTTTTCAAATTAACCTGCCAGTTTACGAGCAAGCGTTACGAGATATGCAGCAATGGGTCACCGACAAACCAGTTATCGATCTATATAGCGGTGTTGGTAGCATTGGGTTAACAATTGGTCGTCAAAACATTACTTTAGTAGAAATTAATGCCAACGCCGTGCGAGAAATGAAACAAAACATTACACAACTTGGACGCTCAGGGACAACAAACGCGGTGCTCGCTGCTAGCGAAGAAGCCACTCGCTACATTACAAACGATTCACTCATTATTGTTGATCCGCCGCGCGCCGGCTTACACCCTAGTGTTGTGCGTCGACTACTTGAAGAGACGCCAGAACGTATTATCTACCTTAGCTGTAATCCCGTCACTCAAGCGCGTGATATTGCTTTGCTGACAGAAAAATATGGAATCCGCTATCACCGCGGCTATAACTTTTTTCCGCGTACACCACATATCGAACATCTTGTAGTGCTCGATAGCCTCAGCTCGTTTTAATCCGCCGATACGTAAACTTAGCAGCAGGCCGCCAATTACCGCGCGCATCGGCATCAAACTGGTATATCTGGCCATCCTTTACTTCAGAAATCACAGCAAGTGCCGGATTATACAATGCAAGCGTTCGATAGAACATTAAATCATCGTCGCTAGTCACCGACTTACCGGGAAACACTTCGCGAAAACGCTGACGAGCAATATCATCAAAGTAGTGCGGCTGACCCTTCGGTGGCAAATACAGCTCTGCGCGCATTCCCATTCGAGCCACAATCTTTTGCACATCGCCAAGCAGCAGCTTGCTATGTCCATAGATGAAACATAAGAGTTGTTTTTTCTTTGTTAAATAAACAGTAGCTTTAACAGCCCGACCGGCATCGACCTCATGCACAATAATTTTATCAACGTCAACATTAAAACCAAACGATTCCTTGGCCGCTGTTTCATATTCTGCATGATCGAGATAGGTTGACAGCATAGATGCAGTTATTATCCTACAAGGGGTGATAAAAGGCAAGAAGAGAGCACCTATCTAGTAACAATTCCCAGATACTTGCTACAATAGACGGTGATGATCGAATATGAAAAACGCTTCGCAGCACTTAATGACCGTCAACGAGAGGCTGTTGAAAAAATAGACGGACCATTATTAGTAATAGCCGGTCCAGGTACTGGTAAAACCGAGCTCCTTAGCATGCGCGCTGCAACAATTTTGCAAAAAACCGATACTTTACCTTCAAATATTTTATGCCTTACCTTTACTGATAGTGGCGCAACTGCCATGCGCGAACGACTTAGCGGTATTATTGGGGCGGATGCCTACAAGGTGGCAATCCATACTTTTCACAGCTTCGGCACCGAAATTATCAATCAAAACGCTGAGTATTTTTTTCGAGGTGCCCTATTTGAACCGGCCGATGAGCTGGCGCAATACGAAATTCTGCGATCAATATTTGCCGAACTTGATTACACCAATCCGCTAGCCGGCACAAACGATGATACCTACACCCATCTTGCTGATACCATGACGGTAATTTCTGAGCTTAAACGCAGCGGTCTCACTAGTGATGAGTTGCGTCAAATAATCGACGCAAATGATACGGTGATCGAAAGCATAGCATCTGATATTGCTGCAATTTTTGTTAATAAAATCTCAAAAAGTACCGTACACCTGCTTGCACCGCTTGCCGAAAAAATCGCGGCCGTCGCGCAACCGTCGCTGCCGCCAGCCATTACACCATACGCCAACGTGTTGGCACTTTCAATTGCGCATGCGGTCGACGAGGCGATCACGACCGATAGCACCAAGCCAATCACTGCCTGGAAAAACACCTGGTGCGAAAAAAATGAGAAAAACGAAGTAGTTTTAAAAGACACCAAACGCCATCACAAACTTCGCGCTATTTCTTACATATACTACCAATACCTCTCTCGTATGCAGGAGGCTTCGCTCTACGATTTTGACGATATGATTTTAAATGTGATCCACGCCACTGAAACACATCCAGACCTTAAAGCCAACCTTCAGGAAAAATACCAATTCATTATGGTTGATGAGTTTCAAGACACCAACCTTGCTCAACTGCGCTTACTATTTAATCTAACTTCCGACATTGAGTCGCCAAATGTCATGGCAGTAGGGGATGATGACCAAGCGATTTTTAGTTTTCAAGGCGCCGATGTAGGCAATATCCAACGTTTTCGCAGCCAGTATCACAATCCGGATATTATCGTTCTGACTGATAATTATCGTTCATCACCAGCTATTTTAGAATCGTCACGTGATGTCATTACTTCGAGTAGCGACCGACTCGAAAATACAATTGACGACCTTGTAAAAACCCTCACCCCGCACGGTCCCAGCACCACCAGCCAGCTGATCCTCAGCGAATACACCACTTCTAGTAGTGAACGGGAAGGTGTTGTGAAGGCTGTCAAAAAATTGATCGATTCAGGTGTTAAACCGCAATCAATTGCCGTGATAGCTCGTCGTCATCATGAACTGGTTGGTATCGTGCCGCAGTTTGTAAAAGCTCATATTGCATTAAACTACGAACGCCGCGACAATGTGCTCGATCACGACATCATTCGTTTGATCGAACATTTAGGGATGATTATTGAAGCACTGCACCGTGATTCTCATGACGAAGCCGACGCTCTAATTCCCGAAATCTTAGCACATCCTGGATTTGGCTATAATCCACTCGATATTTACAAACTCAGTTTGTCTGCGTGGCGCAACCACCAATTGTGGCTTGAACTTATGCAAACAAACCCGATTTTTCAGCCATTTGCTCAATGGCTGATCGTTCGAGCAGCCGCTACACATACCGAAAGCTTAGAGCAGCAAATCGATACACTCCTCGGAGCAGTCGAACAGCCTCAAACCACCGGGTATCGTTCACCGCTTTATGACTTTTTCTTTTCGAGCGAAAAACTACAGCTTGATCCTGAAGTTTATCTGCGTGCGCTCGAAGCATTGCGTACAGTACGCGATCATGTACGCGAGCACTACACGCACGAAAAGCCCAGCCTACAAACATTTTTGGAGTTTCTGGCAATGCACCGCGAGCTTGGTTCAAATCTTACCTCACTGCGACGGGCCAGCGATAAAGCCGAAAATCATGTTAATCTCATGTCGGCGCACAAATCGAAAGGACTCGAATTTGATCATGTCTTTATTGTAGGGGCTATCGATAGTATGTGGGGCGAACGAGTGCGCGGCCGATCACGGCTAATTTCTTACCCGGTCAATTTACCGCTCGCTGCGGCTGGTGATAGTTTTGACGAGCGTGTACGATTATTTTTTGTTGCGATGACACGCGCCAAACAAGGCCTCTATATCAGTTACAGCACACATGACGATAAAGGCAAAGCCACGCTGCCGGCAAGTTTTCTAGCAAACACCTCACTCAAACCCGTTCAGCGCAAGTCGGCCGATTCGACAGACGCTATGTTAGCTCAAACCGAACTCGATTGGCGCGGCTACCTTACCAAACCACTGCCAACTAGTCTGCCAACGTTGCTTGCGCCGCTGCTCGAAAATTACAAACTTTCAGCCACTCACTTAAATAATTTTCTTGATGTCACCAGAGGCGGACCGCAACACTTTTTATTGAGTAATCTGCTTCGGTTTCCCCAGGCAAAGTCAGCCCAAGCTAGCTATGGCACCGCGATTCATGCCACGTTGCAGCGCGCTCACGACTATTTGCGCTCGAGCGGTATTAAGCGGCCAATCGAAGATATTTTAGGAGATTTTGAACGAATTTTGCGCGATCAACACCTTACCGAGACAGATTTTGATACCTATTACACCAAAGGAATAGATAGTTTGCATGCATTTTTGTCGCATAACTACGATGAGTTTACACCAAATCAACGCACTGAAATTGGATTTGGTTCGCAAGGCGTCGTAATTGGCGAAGCTAGGCTCACCGGAGCGCTCGATCTTATCGACATTGATGAAGTAGAAAAAATCATTCGTGTTACTGATTACAAAACAGGCCAGCCATCGCGCAGTTGGCACGGCAAAACCGACTACGAAAAAATTAAACTTCACAAATACCGTCAGCAGCTGATGTTTTACCAGTTACTGGTGGAAAATTCGCGCGACTATAGAACATATCGTTTTGATGAGGGAGTCGTGCAATTTGTTGAACCCAGTAAGATGGGCGACATCCTACAGCTCGATAGCCATGCAAGTTATGAGGAGCTTGCATTGTTTCGACAACTCATTCAGGGTGTGTGGCAGCGAATTATAACACTCGATCTGCCTGATATATCTGGCTACGATCAAAGCATACGCGGCATTCAGCAGTTTGAGCGCGACATCATTGACAATAACGTTTAAATTTGATATAATAATAGGGTTTCTATTCGC
>JBDHUM010000028.1:0-5641 GCA_039809125.1 Saccharimonadaceae bacterium (SeqCode)
CACCAAAATCGGTATTCTTCCAGGCATATCGCTCTCATGGGCGATTTTTTAATATTAGCACCATCGCTCTAAGGGTTAGCGACTTATCCAGCTACCTCAGTTCAACACTTTTCCACGTATATTTAATAATAGATCCATGAAAATAATACGTCTCATGATATATTGTCAATGTGCTATAGCTATTGACTTTCTTATATGCTTATGCTAATATTATAGTATGAGTAATTCTACACCTCATACGCAACACAAAAAATCACTGCTGGAAGACTTTTCGCTCGGGTTTGAAATGAACCGGTCGCTGCATGAAGCGAAACGTCACAATCATGTCCGAACGATAAAACCTACAATATAGTAGAAGTGATTTTGCGATAAATTTTGAGTGGTGCTCTCGGGTTCCGCTCAAATTATATATCTAAAGATTACCTTTTTGAGTTGAAGCTTCTGTTTATAGTCTAGGTATACGCTTTGTTAATTATCTATTTTTTTGTTTTCTCGGTAACGTCGAAAGTATCAAGATACTTACCAAACAAAAGATACGTTTGAGCAGTTAGTGAAGCAAGGGCATTGAATGCTATCGCCGTGACCGGCATAAACACCCACTGCGCTATCATGGAAACATGTTTGATACGACGATAACGACCTGGTCGAGGTGGTAGTAAGCGGAGCGTTAGAACAATCGTGATAAACAATCCGATCATGGCATAAAACTGTACTTGACCAATCACATACGGTAAGTTATGCACCACAATATTATATTCAGCATCGGGATTTATTGCCAACGGGACCCACCCTCCAATGGCTACTAAAATTGCGACGGTAGCTAATGAAATGTGACTTTCAACAAGGCGCATAAATCGAGCCAGCCCAGCAAAGAATGGTACATTCCTCTTCTTGCTAAAAAGCCGTGTAGCAACATAAGGAATATCAGATGCACCATATGCCCAGCGACGTAACTGTTTAAACTGAGTTATCATTGTTTTTTTAAGCGTTGCCGCTAGCACAGCATCTTGATAGACTGGGACGTAGATAGGAACTACTGCATAGTTACCGCCAAAGTAAAAGTAGCTACGCCAGTATTGGTGTCCATCTTCGACAATGCTCTTCTTACTCCAGAATTCCATTTCCTTAAGCGCGCTCATTGGCTGAGAGTGAGCGGCAAAATTGCGCAGTAAATGTGGTCTCATTGAACTCACGATGGTCCAAAAACTGTTACCAATTGCAATAATTCGCATAGGGGCTGGGGCATCCCAAATGTTTGAAAAATAAAGTGAGATCGGCTGAAATGATAAATGTTTGCGGTTGCTGTGAACAATAAATTCATATGTAACGTAGTCGAAATAACTACGGTACGGTTTGTTATCACAATCAAGTGTTGTAATGATAACTCTATTTGTATTAATCCTCTCTGACTGACAGTATGATGCTAGTTTTTTGCCGGCATACGTGAGGTTGGGTCCTTTGCCAATAATCTCATCAGGCAAATTGCTTGGATGCTTTACAAGCATATAGTGAAAAAATTGTTTGCCGAACTCTTGCTCCAGCCTGAGCGCGACATTTTCAATTTCCTGGCCACCTCGCTCTTCATACGCGAAAACAACGATCATGCGTTGTTTATCGTAAGTTGTATCAACAAGTGACTGTAATGTCGGCTGAATTACCTCATACGGCTCGTTGTATGCAGTGATGATGACAGCGTTGTATATCTGAGATGGCTTAGGAAAAGAACTAACATCGGCAGACACGAGTCGAAGATTTTCAGAGTGAACACGAACTGATCTTTGTGATTGCTGCATAACAGTTTTGTATGAAGATACTGGATCTTCCAGATGGGAGAGACGCTTTGCCCAATCGATCCGCATTGCGCTTTTTAGCTGATGATAGCCACTAAGCGAATGTGAAGCAATACCAATTGAACGAATGACAAGCGTAATAACAAAAAGCAGCAGGTATATTGATGCTAATAATGGACTAAAGATAGAGAGTGGAATAATAAGGAGTAGCATTGAATAGCTTACAAGTCCTGGCAGCATCTCAAGAATTCGATATGAGCGGCTTCTTTTTCCCATTGGTAGTTCGAGATCAATCATAGCTCTATTTAGATCAATGCAAGCTCAAGTACATTGCGAGTATAAAAAAAGGTGATTGTGAGAATTATTAGTGTTACAAACCATACTCCAACAGCCGCGTCTCGTCGCTGATAGCTATAGAGCTTTAACATACCAAGCGTATTAACAACACCCATGATGAGCGCAAAAGCAGCAAATGCGTAAAGATAGTGCCAAGGTGATTTATAGTAGTGTGCTTCACCGATTCCTGAATACTGAGTATGAATTTGAACGGTACTTTGCTGAACCGAAGCAATGACGTAAACGACAAATACTAGAATTAGCACCCAAGCCAGTACCGCCATTAGGAAAAACGGTCGGTCGGTCAAAATCTGCTTGATTGCGTGTTTTGCATCTAACTTCATTGCTACCCTTCTGTTATGTGGAGCCGCCTGCCGGATTTGAACCGGCGACCTATACTTTACGAAAGTACCGCTCTACCAGCTGAGCTAAGGCGGCATTATCGGAGCCTAAGCAAAGTATGTCTACTTACCAGTGTAGTATATCATATCTACCATTGTTACCGTATCCGATCAGAGGTTGCAATCTGATGAGTTAGCGTGCTATTATATCTTGAGTTTGCGCTCGTAGTGAAGTTGGCCTATCACGCCTCCCTGTCACGGAGGAGATCGCCGGTTCGAATCCGGTCGGGCGCGCCACGAAAAAATCCCACGATTAGTTGTGAGATTTTTTCGTCTATATATAGATTACAGTTCTATGATTTTTTGGTTGTAAAATGCGCTTCTACAAACTCCCAGTCCACTACATTCCACCAAGCGGCAACATAATCATCACGTTTATTCTTATAGTCGAGATAGTAAGCGTGCTCCCAAACATCGAGTCCTAAGAGAGGTTCAATCTTTTTATCCATCAAAGGGTTATCTTGGTTGGGCGAAGTGATGATACTAAGATCAGGCATCAACCAACACCACCCGCTACCAAAAATTGCTAGTGATTCCGTTGTAAAATTATCGACGAATTGTTGAAACGAGCCATACTTCTCTACCAACGCCTCGCCTAGATCACCGCTCGGTTCTCCTCCTCCGCTAGGCGACATCCACTTCCAGAAGTACGTGTGATTGTAATGACCACCACCATGATTTCGCACAGCCGCCTTTAGTGTATCAGGTAAAGAATCAAGACTGACCAGAAGTTCCTTTATATCTTTAGTAGCTACAGTGCTATCGATATCATCTAGTGCCATATTTAGTTTATCGATGTACGTTTGATGGTGCTTACGGTGGTGTAGCTCCATAATATCCTTACTAATATACCGACCTAATGCATCGTAGCCATAATCTAGTTTGGGTAAATAAAACCGTGTCATTATTTTGTATCCTCTGCTAGTTTAATGTATTCAGATATCTTACCGCTCTTCCTCAGCTTATCAATTTCTTGATTGAGTTTTTTGAGCGGAACGTGGATGAAGGCATAGCTTACTTGGGTATCGTTTTTTTCTAACACATTGACAAAGAAGTAACCGTCATCAGTAAGACTCTGGATAGGACCCGCTATTTTACCTTTTTCATTTTTTGCAATGTCTGTTACACGAACGCCGCTCGACACACTAGCAATACTCACAAGACCAGATACGCCATAGCTGACACTATCTTTTTGCGTAACATTGATTTCAGTTGCAATTTTTTCTAGATCAGAGTTACCTGTCGTTTTGATTTTCTGCACAACACGGTCTTTTAGTGCACGTGCAGTATCATCAATTACGAAAGCTGCTTTACTGACTGACAAGCTGTTTTTATACTGCATGAAGGTATCGGCCTCCGTAACTCCGAAATTACGCTCAGCAGAGGCGTTTATCGCATCTTGGCTAAGCTCTCCGTTACTTGCACGACGTAAACTCTCCAGCGCCTGGTTAACTTCGGTATCAGTAACGGTAATCGTGCGCTCTTTCATGATCTGTCTGGCGTAAGCCACACTGATTGCTTTATCAAGAGCGGCTCGCTTAATATGATTCTGTTCGGCTGTATTAGTCTCAGCCGTGGCACGCCGATCACCAAATTTTTCGAGATAATACTCCGATGGACGATAGTACAGCAAGTAATCGCTATAGCTAACAAACGTTTTATCAACTTTTGCGACAGGCAGCGAAAAAAGCTGAGTAACACGATACATAAACGTGCTGGTGTTCTGCGCTAAATAAAGTTGCCACCATCCGATAGCGACCATAATAACAAGAGTTGCTAGCGTTATGACGATCGCATTGATAACAAGACGGTGCTTTGCATATTGAATCGGATACTTATAGCGCCGCCCACCAGCGAGGATCTTCTCACGATGTTCAGCAACGGTATCATTAGTAATCCGGCTTGGTGCCTGGCCTGACTTATCTGATCTTCTGAGTCGTTTAAGCGACAGTTTCTTCTTCATGGTGTGGTGGGTACCCTCCCTTCGCGTGCGATTGCTATCTGTACCGCGTCTTGTAATTGATTATACACTTTTTCAGGATGCTCAACCTTATGGATGACAAGATCGCCAACTATAGTTTGAATGACAATTGTGCCATACTTAAATATCTCGCCACTAAAGCCTGGTACAGTATAGCTAATATTTTGGATCTTTGATAGTCCTAACTCAACGACATCTTTCCCAAAAAAACCGTGTTGCGTTACCTGACGAATGCGCTGATCACTGACAATATAAACCGTAAAGTACCATAGCATTAAGTGGTATGAAAAAAGTATAAGACCGATTAAAAGTCCGGCAACTGGGAGTAAAAAGAGTTCAAGATTGTCTTGCCAAATCAGCGGAGGGATTGACGACACAGCCAATGGAATCAATAGTAAGTAAAACCCCTTACGCATAGCAATGATATGCCGACGAAACACCAAAAGTAATTCTTCGCCCTCGCGCTGTCCGTCGAACTGTTTACTACTCATGCTATCAGTATAACAAAGAGTCTAATGAAGCAGCGTGTTTACTTCCTTTTTGCGTTTATGGTATACTACCGATGTATATTTATATAATTTACTAAGGTAAAAAGGATTTAAGGAGATCGATATGGCAAAACAATCACAAACTAAGAATCGTACATACGCACTATGGTTCACTGCGTTTTCAGGTATGGCTGTGGGACTTTTTGCGATCCTCGGTGATAAAGTAGCAGGTCAAGCTGACTTGTTCAATACCCTTCAGACAATTGCACTTGTATGCACGGTCGTTGGTGGTATCGCCATGGGTCTCTTGCTTGCTGCCGACTCGAACAAATAACACCTTAGATTGTATTTTGCCTTCGAGTACCAATGTGTACTACGCAACATAAAGTAACAGCTGCGCAAGAAATTACGCAGCTGTTACTTTATGCCTACTCACCTTACTTTAAAAACATCAAATGGTAGCATTTTACGACTGCTCGGAGACTATGTAGGCGAAGTGGTGAAATTCTGCCCCAGCGCCTGGAACCGATTTATCGAAAGAATAATTCTTTTAACATGTCATAGTCATGCTTAGCCTCGATCTTTACTTCGTCGAACAATATTTTGTTATGAAAGTCTCGCTCAAGTTTTTTTAGTACCCCCGCC
>JBDHUM010000029.1:0-4500 GCA_039809125.1 Saccharimonadaceae bacterium (SeqCode)
TACGGATACACACTTGACTACGCAGGTTTTTACCATATGGTAAAAGCTATGCACCTAATGTCATTACCCGGTCCTGTGGTTCTATTGGTGTTTGTCATTCAAAATAGCGACGGTGATATATTGTTGGCGCGCCGTGATCACCAGCCTTTTATTAACCAACTAGCATTACCTTATGGCCGCGAGCTGAATTCTGATGCATCAACAGTTGCCGCTGCCGCTCGATTATGGCGTGAGTTGTTTGATAGTACGCCAATAGATTTAGTGCATGCGGGTGATGCCTATGTTCGTCTCAAGTATCAAAAGCACCAACTGAGTAGCTTAGTTCATGTTTTTCGGTTGAATAGTGATGCAATAGAGTCTGCTGGTACCTATAAATGGGTACGACCGCATGCATTACATAAGCAGTCACTTGCACCAGGCGTCGAAAAGATTATCGCTCGGACTTTTTTTTATGATCCGTATTTTTTTGAAGAATATAGTGAGGCTTGGTAAAGTAGAAAAGTATGAATCTCAATGACTACCAGCAAAAGGCCCTTACTACTCTTACGGCAAAACATGCTTTTGGTGACATCACCCCTGAATTAATGGCCCTACTATTGGGTTTGGTCGGAGAGAGCGGTGAAGTAGCTGAGAAGTTTAAGAAAGTCATCCGAGATGATATGGGTAAAATGGATGAGGATAAAAAAAGAGAACTTGCCAAAGAGCTTGGTGATGTATTGTGGTATATTGCCAGTCTTTCTCACGTTTTAGGTACCGATCTTGAAACGATTGCACGAAGTAACATCGAAAAGCTTACGAGCCGTCAACAACGCGGTGTACTAGGGGGAAGTGGTGACAACCGCTAGTTTAGTGTCGTTAAATTCGTACGAAGCCAGCTGTCGATTGAACCAGCGCCCATACATAGCACGAGTGCGCCATTATTGCGGCGCTCATTGATAACTCGCCATAGTTCATTGTCCATTTCGGCGGTATGAATCACCTGTCGGTTTGAAACATTCTCAAATAATTGTGACGGTGTCAAAACCTCAAGTTTAGGATCTTCACGCGACAAATAAGTTGGCAGCCAGTATACTTCTTTGGCTAGTTCAAACTGGTCGCGGTATTCACTCCTTAGTAGGTGCTGACGTACATTTTGGTGCGGTTGATATACCAGAACCACCTGATCGTTGATCTCACATGCCTGTTGCAGTGTCGCGGCGATTTCTTGCGGATGATGACCGTAATCACTGTATAAGTTTTCAGCTAGCTTTTCCATTCGTCGGTGTGTCCCCGGGAAGGTATTAATTGCCTCTATGAGATCGTGGTATGGTGTATTTGGAAAAAGTTGCATCATGGCTCGCTCAACCAAAAACGCATTTTGTCTCACATGAATTCCCGGCAGATGCAAATGGTCAAGTGGAATCGTATCATCAAATACCGAAATATCACTATCACCACTGTCAATTAAGAGCGTATTCACGTCTTTTTGCCATAACAGTGTCTTGTCTGACTGATCGATAAATGACGCAAACGCCTGCTGGTAGCTCTCAAGTGTCGGGTAGGTATCGGGATGATCATAGTCGATGCTCGAAATGAGCGAAAGATGTGGCGTATAGTGCAGAAAATTTAGATCATATTCATCACACTCGTATACAAAATACTGACTAGCAGGATCAAATGCGCCGCTTGGACCGTAGCTAATGGTGGTACCGAGGGCGTAGCTTACCGGTATTTTTAGCTGCTTCATTACCCACACCATCAGTCCGGTAGTGGTGGTTTTGCCGTGAGTGCCCGCACAAGCAACCATGGATAACTTTTTTTCTTCGATAATTCGGGCGAGTAAGCCATCACGCTTCAGGCAAAGTATACCTAAGCCATGTGCGGCTGCTAATTCAGGATGATCTGTCGTAAGCGCGGCTGTATAGACAAAAAAATCAAACGGTTCTCTTAGGTGTTCAGCTCGCAAATAGTCACCAGTTTGTTCACCGATAGAAATAGAAACATTTTGAGCCTGAAGCATGTCGGTAACTGGCGATGCAGTAAGGTCGGAACCAGTGACAGAGTAATTGGCGTCAATAGCAATCTGTGCCAATGGGCCAATGCCGACACCACCAATTCCAGAGAAGTAAATTCTCATATAACTCTAGTATACCACCTCTGGCCATCGACGTACCGACCGTCTGTCGTGTGCTATACTACCAAGAGTGGTTAACAGGGTGGAAGACGATGGCTCATAACAAGAACTTACGCCGCGATATTCGCTGGCTAGAAAAAATACGTACATGGCAGCTGATTGTTCTGCTCGTTTTGTCGTTGTTTGTTGGTGCGACCTTTTTGCGACTCAATCGAGTTGGGGTTAATGCTCGTATGCAGGCAGTTGTATCAGCTGATGAAGCTGGTGATCCAGTGAATATACAAGAAAGATTGTATGATCTACAACGATATTCCGGTGCACATATGAACGCTAAACCAGAAGACATGTATCTGACCAAACAGTACCAGCGTGATGTTGAAAAAAGCATTGCTGCTGCGCGCGAGGCCAGCAACTCGCACGCAAATAATATTCTCAAGCTTGCTGATGATGTTTGCCGACCACAATATAGCGGATACAACCAAGGCTATGTTCAGTGTGTTGCCAGAGAGCAAAACAAGTATCCCCCCTCAGAAAATCCAGACGATACGGTAATTTTACCAAACCCAGTAAGCTATCGGCATAGTTTTACATCGCCACTGTGGTCCGCTGATTTTGCTGGTTGGTCATTGGTAGTATCGGGACTGTTGCTACTGGTCATTATCGTTCGTTTGCTTACGCTTGCTCTGCTAAAATTTCTGGTAAAACGGCACTACGATACAATTTAAGTGTTGACAGAGGCCCCCTTGAGGCGCTACGCTAGAGTGGTAAAGCTAATAGGAGGTATAAGACAATGGCTTACAAGCACACAAACTCGAAGGGTGTAACATACTACCTGCATAAAACCGAAGTAGAACTTCGCGGCGGCAAAAAGCAAACCATTTACTTTTTTGCCAAGGTAGAAAAGAATGCAAAAGGTCAACCATGTGACCTTCCAGCAGATCGCGTAGTCAAAGAAAACCCACGCAACGGCTTTTTGACTGTTTCTAAAAAGAAATAGTTGCAAAGCATAAGCGCCTGGTGCTACACTGTAGACACAAACAAACAGGTGCCAAAAATTGCCCCGACGGGATGTCCGAAGGGGCATTTTTGATTGACTTTTTTACGTAATTATGATAGAATGAAAATATGACAGTGCAACCCGATACATTGCCAATAGAAATAGAAAGTGAACCAGTAATACCAACCCATGCAATAGGTGAAGCTGCCGTTATGGCAGCTTGGTTTGATCTGGAATTACATACTGATAAACCAAATGATCCTAAGGAAATTTCTGAATTTTTCGAAAATCTAAATGCCGAACAGAAAGAAATTATTCTGGATATACTTGATACTATGGATGAGATGGCATATAACACTAGAACAAGGAAAAAATCTCGTAGAAAGCCCACAGCTTTTGTCCTGGCTACGAAAAACATTACATTAGCGAAGAAAATAGATGACACGATCATGGACATTACCGGCACAGAGCGTGACAGTAAAAAAAATTTACCAAAAAAGGTACCATTAATTCGTACTTATTTGAGACAGAATTCCGGCTGGATTAGAAGTATATTTGATCTGGAGCAAACGCGTGACGAGGAGGTAGATCCAAGAGGAGATTCAGAACGTGTGCTTGATGCCAGAACTCGACAACTACCACCGAGTGATAGGTAATAACCATTAGGTTGCAATAAGTTTGGTGGGGGTGGATGGGATTGAACCATCGACCAACAGGTTATGAGCCCGCTGCTCTGACCGCTGAGCTACACCCCCATTACAAATATGAGAACAAGCGTCTACCCTGACAATTATAGTAGAAAATGACGTTTTCGGCTACAATAAAGAAAAGCTATGAACATAAACAGACATTTTCGTCGCTGGTATTATCATATTAAGTACCGTTACTTGTCGCTCAATAACGTAGTATTGGCGGTAGCGCTGTTGATGGCGTTTGGCTGGGCCTGGGGATCGGTAAGTATGATGCAGCGTAATTATACTCTGCAGCGCAAGCTAGATACAAAGGAGCGCCAGTTGACGCTTAATCAGCTTGAGGTGCAAAACCTTGAATTCCAACGCAACTATTACCAGAGCACTGAGTATCAGGAGCTTGCTGCCAGGCGTTATCTAGGTTTAGTGAATCCCGGCGAAAAGGTACTGATTTTGCCGCCAAATAGTGCTCAGGCAAAGGCAGACACAAATTCAACCACGAATTCGACTACAGTGTCCATTCCGCAGCCTAGCAACTTTCGTCAGTGGTTGGATTTTTTGTCCGGCAAAAACGTATCAAGGTTGCAATAAGAGGTAATTATCAGTATAATCAGTAAATGTACCGCGGGGTGGAGCAGTCCGGTCAGCTCGGTTGGCTCATAACCAACAGGTCGCAGGTTCAAATCCTGCCCCCGCAACCA